>CAZISU010000071.1:0-12108 GCA_964541935.1 uncultured Planctomycetaceae bacterium
ACTCATCACATTTCTACGCACATGGCGGTGCCGAGTTGGTATTACCAGGCGTCACATCGTACTACGGTTCGGGCAATTATCGCATTTGGGAATCTTCAGGTACTGGCAGTCTGATTTCAATGCCAAATCTGGAATCCATCGAAATACGAAAGGCTCCAGCGAACTATTTGTCTATCCGTTCCAAACTCGGAGGTGTAATCGATTTACCGAATTTGTCATCAACGAAAGCGAGTGTCTATATCACTGCCGACGGTGAAGGAAGTCTTGTCAGTGCTCCAGTACTCACTTCTTTCGCTGGATATTTCGAGGACTACAGTAAATCCGGCTTCAAGGCGAGCAACAGAGGTACGCTCGAAATGGATTCGCTGACCACTGTATCAACGGCAACGTTTGAAGTTCATTCAGGAGGGAAGTTCTGCTCCGATTCCTTGCCGACAATCCGCTCTATCACGAACTCCACCCTGACATTTACCGGTGTGACGCCCGATCTCTCGACAGTCACGAATATCGACTCATCACATTTCTACGCACATGGCGGTGCCGAGTTGGTATTACCAGGCGTCACATCGTACTACGGTTCGGGCAATTATCGCATTTGGGAATCTTCAGGTACTGGCAGTCTGATTTCAATGCCAAATCTGGAATCCATCGAAATACGAGAGGCTTCAGCAAACGATTTGTCTATCCGTTCCAAACTCGGAGGCGTAATCGATTTACCGAAGTTGTCATCAACGAAAAGGAGTGTCTATATCACTGCCGACGGTGAAGGAAGTCTTGTTAGTGCTCCAGCACTCACTTCTTTTGCCGGATATTTTAAATCATCAGTCAGTTATTACAATAAATCCGGCTTCAAGGCGAGCAACAGAGGTACGCTCGAAATGGATGCGCTGACTACTGTGTCAACGGCAACGTTTTCTTTCACGAACGATGGTAGCGTTTTTGAATTGCCGACAGTCAGCTATATCACGAACTCCACCCTAACAGTTACTGGTGTGACGCCCGATCTCTCGACAGTCACGAATATCAACTCATCACATTTCTACGCACATGGCGGTGCCGAGTTGGTATTACCAGGCGTCACATCGTACTACGGTTCGGGCAATTATCGCATTTGGGAATCTTCAGGTACTGGCAGTCTGATTTCAATGCCAAATCTGGAATCCATCGAAATACGAGAGGCTTCAGCAAACGATTTGTCTATCCGTTCCAAACTCGGAGGCGTAATCGATTTACCGAAGTTGTCATCAACGAAAAGGAGTGTCTATATCACTGCCGACGGTGAAGGAAGTCTTGTTAGTGCTCCAGCACTCACTTCTTTTGCCGGATATTTTAAATCATCAGTCAGTTATTACAATAAATCCGGCTTCAAGGCGAGCAACAGAGGTACGCTCGAAATGGATGCGCTGACTACTGTGTCAACGGCAACGTTTGAAGTTCAATCTGGAGGGAAGTTCTGCTCTGATTCTTTGCCACGATTATCGCACAGTGCGGTTACTATTAATAGCGGTGGCGAATTACACGCTCGGAGTCTGAATGAGTTGTCTTATGTTGACCTTACGATCAATGGCGGGAGCGTGTTTGATGTACCATACTTCACAAGTATCGACAATTCGCGAATCCACCTTACCAATGGTGCAACGTTGTTGATTCCGGTGGAATCGTATTCGGCAATTGGTTTGCCGGGCAACTATACGCTTTTCTCTGCCGATGGCGAAGGATCGCGTCTGGAACTTCCTTTCCTTGAGTCGTTTAATGATGAGTGGAACGATAATAGTGGAACCGCCCAGACGCATCTTATACATGCTACAAATAGCGGCTACATCGATATGAGTCGATTAACCGACATTACATCGCCAGTTCGGGCAGAGGATAAGTTGGAACTGCGGGAAGAGACCGACGGTGTAATATATGTGCCCGATTTCGATTTGGTTGTTGAAACCGTATCAGATCCGGTTGCCGGGATGCTCGGCGACGAGATCAATGTAACATGGTCAGTGAAAAACCAAGGCGAGGATCCTGCCGGGGGAAAATGGACTGACAACGTTTATCTTTCCAGTAATACGACTTGGGGGTTGGATGATATATTTATCGGTAGCTTCACCTATGATGCCGCCGTATCTGGTGTCATTAACACGGATGGAACGTATGAAGGAACACTGACAACGAGTGTCCCACCGCTGGTGCCCGACGATTATCACCTGATCGTAAGAACCAATAATCGCGGGATATTGCCAGAGAACAATAGAAGCAACAACACCACAGCCAGTGCGGCGATGGCCGCTTTTGATTTACCGTCACTGTCGATTGGCATTGAGCAGACCGGCCAGGCGGAAAACGGTTCTTCGCTTTATTATCGCCTCGATATACCCGAGGGTATGGCTGACCAAGCGTTACTGTTGGCACTCGACAGCGGCATAGGCTCTATCAGCAATCTGTATATCAGCCGTGAGGCATTACCAACGCCCGATTCGCATGACTCGGTTCTGCTGGACTTGAATAGCGACACTTGCCAGGCAGTTGTCAACTTTCTCCAGCCGGGCACATATATCGTTCGAGCCGACCTCAACTCGCCTGTCACTTCGGGTGAACTGGTTTCTTACTCTCTTGCCGCAACTGTGAGCGGTTTTACCGCTATCGAAGAATCATACGGCCAAGGTGGAACCGCCGGACAGCGTACCATCAAAATCCATGGCCTGCAACTCGACCGCAAAACAACGGTCATGTTGGACAACGGTGCTGGAGAGCAGGTGCCCGCGTTGAGATATTGCCGGGTGAATGGGCTGGTGCTCTATGCCACGTTCGATCTCAAAACCGTCAGTCCAGGCATATACGACGTGGTGGTTACGGACATGGCGGGTACGGATTCGATAGTAGAGGACAGCTTCGAGGTCGTGCAAACAACGCAGGTGCCGGAACTAGACGCCGAAATTACCGCCGTGCCCGCGTTTAGGCGTGCCTTCCACGGTCCCTGGCCGAGTCTTCCTGCCACGATCAGTTACAGCAATAACGGTCTGAACGATCTGCCGATGCCGATTCTCCAGTTCATCAGTACGGAGCCGTTTGGCAATAGTGCAAGCGAAATACTAACGGGCAGCGGATGGCATGACGGCTATAATGGAAATGAGCGGAATGTAGAAACTTTCTTCGCACTCGGTAACGCTGCGGCATTCCCTGGCATTCTGTTGCCGGGCGAGCAGGGAGTTGCAACATATATCGTCGTTCCACGGTCACAAAGGGAGATTAGCGGAGACGAGCATATCAGCTACACTGTCATCCCGTTCTATGACGAACCTTCCGAGGCGTTCAATTGGGATGGTGAGAAGTCAAGTCTCAATCCCGGCTATCTGGAGAGTGAAGTGCAGTTCGACACGCTGTGCGAACAGTTTAAGGCGGCTGTGGGTGGCACGAACGAAGACTATCGCCGCGTTCTAGCGGAAAACTATCAGCTCATGTCGTCGCTGCCACAAGATGTGTGGGAAGCGACGGCCGCGATGATTCAGAATGCGTTCGACCGCTTCGTCGCCACGGCTACGCCGTCCATCGTCGGGCAGATCGATTACGCAACGTTCGATATCGACCTCGGCGACTTGAGCGTTACGGCCCATAACATCGAAACTTTCGAATCTGTCACGGCCTCGGTCGGCCGCGACGGATTGTTCGTCTTCCCGAACATCGGGGCTGGCGAGTACGAACTAACGGTTACTGGCGGTGCTGTTACCACATCGCCACATTTCACAATCACGCATGCGGGTAACGTGCAAACGGACGTAAGCGTGCCGATCCGCTCAAGCGGTGCGATGAAATGGTATGTCATGTCTGAAGACGCAAGCCCCTTGGCCGATGCTTTCGTGTCGATCTACTCGTCGGATCTCGATCTGTCCTACTCGGCCATGACGCTGGACGGTGGCTCATGTGAAATACGCGATATCCATCCGGGCGTATACGATATGACGATCCATGCCGACGCCTATGTCAGCAGTTCATCGACAATCACCATAGAGCCCGGCCAATCGGTGGGACTTTTCTATCTCACGCAAGCGGCCACGCTGACCGGCACACTGACCGACCAGGAGACCGCCCAGCCGATCGCCGACGCCCAGATCTGGGCAAGCAACCTCGACGACGATACATTGCTGCTGGCCACAACCGACGTGGACGGCAATTACGAACTGTCGGGCTTGTCGGTCGGTTCTTGGGAAGTTCACACATCGCACCCGGATTATATAGATTCGCAGCCCGTGCCGCTCGAAGTGGCCGATACGATGGCGCTCAACCAGAACTTCCAACTCAGCCTGGGCGGATCGATCTCCGGCACAATCACCGACGAGTCGGGCAGCCCGCTCGCCGATGCGATTGTCAGCCTGTCCGCCGACGGCTTCTTCGCAACGGCCTTCTCGGACGCCGACGGAGCGTACAGCCTCACGGGTGTTCCGGCAGGCGATTTCGAAATATCGGTTCGTATCGATAATTACGCACCACTAACCGAAACCGTATCCGGCCTGGCATCGAAAGAAAACCGTGAAAACGTCGACTTCACACTCTCCGTCGGCCAATCAATCTCCGGCACGGTAACCGACAGCACGGGCAACCCGCTGACAGATACCACCGTCACACTACACCCCAACTCGGGCGAAACAATCGAGATCTTGATAACCGATGCGAATGGCCAATTCGCCATGGATCACCTCCCGTCGGATATCTACCATTGCGAGGTCGCATTGGACGGCTATGTTACGACTGCTCAAATGGTTGACCTCCGAACCGCAGATGCAACCGGCGTCGATTTCTCGCTGGCGGTTGGAGCAACGATTTCGGGAGACGTCGCTGACGCTGCAGGCAATCCAATCGGAGAATTATCGGTTTTGCTCCTTGATGATAGCGGAGAAATTATTGGAGCTATGCAGGCTTCTAGTGATGGGCATTTTATCTTCAGCGAGTTACCTGCAGGTTCATATTCTCTTTGGGTATATTCTGACCTTCACATTATTCAAGCGGTACACACTGTCGTTTTAGCAGGCGAAATCCTTTCAGTTGAATTTAATGCATTGGGGGGAGAAGTTTCCGGGGCCGTGTCCGATGAAAGTGGCAATCCTATTGGAAATGCTAGAATATCTCTTGAATGGACAAATCCCGAAGACGGTGAAACATACGTCTTGATGTCATACACAAACGAAGAAGGGTGTTTTGTCTTAGAAGCATGTCCTGAAGGTGAATTCAAAATTATTATTGAGGCAGAAGGTTATGAGACTGTATCGCAACTTATTCTCACCGGACACAGCCAAACAATCAATGTAAATGTTGTCCTAACCAAAAGCCCCACAAATCTGGTGGCATTAAGTGCAAAAGCTGGCGAAGAGGCAACTCCTGAGAATTTGAAAGCAGCGGCTGAGGATCTACAAAAGAAAGTTAGTTCCACGAATGACAAGCAGCTTGCTTTAGCGTTAGAAGAAAAAAGAGTCACTGAACGGTACTCTGAAATAATGAAATGGAAGCCTGTGGCAATGCTAACATTGCCGACATTGCCTCCCCTTATAACTTCTTGTTCCCCAGAATTAAACAATGAATTAAAAATGTTCTGGGAGAATGCTAAGGCCCAGATTGGCAATGCTAGAGAGTTTGCAGAGCCCAACGGTTTGGATCCTAGTAAAGATGCAAACCTCAATGAGTACATTAATCTATACAATGATGCTTTTAAAAGCATGGAGCGTTTGAACCCAGGCATTTTGGCTCAGGCAAAATCACTGATAAATATTGGCCTGGGAATTGCAACTGCGTTAGCACCGGGTTGGACTAAAATCATACCTGCATTATTAGCTGCCATACTGAACTCAATCGATCTTCTTGATAGTGTTGAAGATAAGATCGCGAAAAATGAACAAACGCTTGACAAGATGAATGCGGCGTGTAATGGCATTCTCAAAGCACAAAAAACTCTAGACAGCCAACGGCAGAGCTATAATGAGTTGGTTGAGGCTGCCAAGCGTGCTATAGACTTGTATAACAAAATCGTAGCCGAAGCAAGTAATGCGATTCCTCCAAAAGCTCCTTCAATAAATGCTGGTTCGCTTTGCGTTGGAGGGGGTATGTCTGTGGACGTACTCGCAGACATTCGTGAACAGCTTCAAGGATTTGACTACTATGTACTACCAGCCAATTCTGAGCCGGGGATAAGTATTGACTCAAACGGAGGCGCTAGCATCAGTGCTGCGAAATGTGGCTCATTGAGTGCAAAATACCATCTCGTTATCAACTGTGGTGAAAATGAGATTGTCAGTAGTGGTACGGTTTCTGCGTCCGTACTCCCCAAAACCTCGCCACAATGTGGTGGCGAACCAATCCCTGGTAAGTGTGAAGAAAAGGTTCAGAAACTCAACGAAGCAACGGGCTGTACCGAATGGGTAATTCAACCGGTTTATTCTGCCCAATGCGGCTCCCAAGACCCAAACGATATTGTTGGGCCGTGGGGAGCGGGCGAAGAGCATTGGATACAAGATGGCATTCCGCTCGACTATATGATACGTTTTGAAAACGATGCCGAGCAAGCCTCCGCACCGGCAGCGGTTGTGTGGGTTACTGAAACGCTTGACGACAATCTCGATTTCTCCACCTTCCAGCTTGGAACGATGGGCTTTGGCGATACGATTATCGATGCCGCCGTTGGGCTGACCTCCTATCAAACACGGCTGGATTTTGTCGGCGAGTTGGGAATTTACGTAGACGTTTCCGCTGGACTAAATGTAGCCACCGGTGAGGTGTTTTGGGAATTCAAGTCGATCGATCCCGAGACGGGCGAGGTGCCCATCAATCCGCTGCACGGTTTCTTGCCACCCAACGAAAATGGTTCCGAGGGGCAAGGCTATGTCAACTACTCGATCAAGCCGAAGGTCGATGTCGAGACGGGCACAGTTATTACGGCCGTAGCGGATATCTTCTTCGATCAGAATCAGGCCATTGCCACCAACCAAATTGATCCACACGATCCGAGCCAGGGCACCGATCCGGATAAAGAAGCGCCTGTCACCATCGATGCCGATGTGCCGACAAGCAACGTTTTGGCGTTGGCTGCCGACTCGTACACCTATCCGGGCGTATTGGTCAGGTGGAGCGGCGAGGATGTTGGATCGGGTATCAAATCTTACAACATATATGTCTCCGAGGATGGCGGACAATTTACACCCTGGCTATCCAATACGGAATTGACCGAAGCCCGCTTCGATACCGCACAAGGCGGCCACACCTACGCCTTCTACAGCGTAGCCACCGATCGTGCCGGACACCGCGAAGCACCCCCGGAAACCGCCGACGCACAAACGGCGGTTACCGTTCCCGAAACAACCGAGATAGTCGCGATCAACACCGACACATCGGTCGGCACCGCCGTTGTAGTGACCTTTGCCGACTCGATGGCAATACAGCCCATGATCGATAATGGGGCTATACTCACGGCGGTTATGCTGGCAAACACTCAAACGGGAGCAATTGATCTTGCCGTCGATAATTACATCTACGACGACACAAATTTCCAGCTTGCCGTTTCTCTGGATAGCTCGCTCCCGGATGGTTATTACGAACTGCGTCTGGACGCCGCTCAAATCCCTGGCACAAATGGCGAGGTTCTTTTCGGTGGTAACGCGGGACTCACTTTCGAGATCGGCGGATATGTGGCGGAACAGCAGATCCAGTCCGGTGGAGCCGATCTGCTAGTCGATTCGTATTCCGTGCCCTCGATGGCAGATTTCAATAATGACGGTCTGACAGACCTGCTTGTCGGTGAAAAAACGGACGCCGAAGAAGGCAAGATCCGCGTTTACCTGAACACGGGTTCCAACGAAGCACCGGCGTTTGACACGTATGCCTATGCCCAAACACCGACCGGCGACCTATCCGTATCGGCATCCGGATGCCTGGGGGTATTCCCCAGAATGTTCGATTGGGACGGAGATGGAAAAGACGACTTGGTCTTGGGACTTGCCGACGGTCGCATCCAGGTATGGACGAACACTAACACCCAGGAAGAGCCGATTTATGATTCGCCCGCGTATTTGCAAGTAGGCGAAGCGGAAGAGAAAACAGACATCGACGTTGGCGATCGGGCTACATTCGATATCGTCGACTGGGATAATGACGGCCGCTACGATCTGGTGGCCGGGAACATGAACGGCCGAGTTCAAGTATTCTTGAATGAATCGGATACTGGTGCGGCCGATTTCAGTGCTGCCGTGGCTGTTCAGGATAGAGGGAGCGACCTAAACGTGCCCAGCGGTCGGGCAAGCGTATCCGTGGCCGACCTGGATAACGACGGCCGCAAGGATCTGATTACCGGAAACACCGATGGGCAGTTGCTCTTCTATCGAAATATCGGCACCGACGCCGAGCCGGATTTCTCGGGCTGGCAGGCCATCGAAGCCAACGGATTGCTTATAGACCTTGACGGAACACCTCGGTCGCGTCCGTTTGTGGGCGACTTCGACAATGATGGCGACCTGGATTTGCTTGTCGGGGCTCAAGACGGAGCGGTTCGCCTCTGTAGTGCTCAGTTGCCGGGAGGCCACAAAGTTGCACCAAGCAGCAATACTGAACTTGGGGGAATTTATCTTTACACATTCATGACTCCCATAGTTTCAATGACGGGAAGCATGGACATCTCACTGGTAAGGCAACCAACATCCACAAATGCCCAGGGTGAGATTGATTCACTGCCACCAAGTGAAAAATGGATCGACGAGTGGAATTCGTACTATGTCGAGGTTTGGGTAAGCACGTCGGATGTGACTGGCATAGACACGCTTACGGCACAAACCGACTTGACCTTCAATCCCGACTGTTTCACGGCCATGTCTGTCGAATACGGGGATTCGTTCGACCAGTCGCAAACCGCAACCATCGACAACTCGAACGGAACGATCAGTGATCTGGGAGCGACCATATCGCAACCAGTTGCCGAGGGCGATCAGTACGTGCTACTCGCCCGCATCCGTTTCGAACCCACCGAATCCAATTCCGGTATCGATCTCGTTTTAGACGGCAATTATCCCCAACCGATCGACCACAGTATCCACTTGAGCCATACCCAAGTTTTGGTTGGTGGTAATCAAAACATCAATTTGACTACCGGATTCGAGCCCGAAACCGATCTGTGGCCAGTGGTTTATGACATCGACGACGACGGCATGGTTGGGCTGGGCGACTTGGCGTTTTTTGCCGGTGCATACAGGGATAATGTTTCCGAATCATCAAACCCATACGCCGCCATCTCAGACTTCGACCATGACGGTTTCGTTGGTCTTGGCGATCTGGCCTTTTTTGCTGCGGCATATCGCCAAAATAAAACCGACGGTCAGGAATTGCCACATCCGCAAGGTTGGCCATGGGATGCCTCTTCTGGAAACGGAGTTGCTACCAGCCAGACAGCCGCGGTCATCCCGACCGTAGCGACCTTAAGCACACCGCCACTTATACCCGGCGACGCTAACCGCGACGGCACGGTGAACGACATCGATGCCGAAATCCTTAGCACAAATTGGCAAAAGCAAACCGCCGCCACTTGGTTCGAAGGTGACTTCAACAACGATGGGATGGTTGATGACGCCGATGCAACAATTCTGGCTCAGCACTGGATGATGAGCGTGAATGACATGGATGATGACGACGAGCGAGACGCTGTTTTTGCCGAGGTTGGCTCGGACGACGATAAGTACGGCCTGTTTGATGAATAGTGTATCGGGAGGTGTAGCATAAGCAAAAAACAGCATGATGCCCCCCCCTACACCAACCGCCAATACCCACTATGGCAGACTTTTTATGTGGAGTATAATTCGGCGTCTCTATTTTCGCCATCCGAATAAGATCTCGCGAAGGGCAATATCGAGCATTTTTAAGAACTAAAACGAGCATCCACAAAATGGAGAGTTCCAATGTACCACACACCGAAAGGAGTCCGAGTCCTTCTTGGTGCTGAACGACGATTCTACGAGCAATCGCTGGGAATGATTGTCGATTTGCTCGCCACGGGAGATATGGGATTTGACATTGAGCTATTTGACCATTTCCAGCAGAATCAGAAACTGTTCGTGCTCTACAAATCAGGACGCGGATTACTGCGACCAGACGAACCGTCGCCAAAGATCACAGCCGGTATCGAGGCCGCAATTGCCACCGTCTATGAGTTTGCCGAGTTCAAAGTGTGCGAAGAAATTGATAAATCCGCGAGTAATCAGAGAGTGACATTCTGGCGGGATCTGGTCCTGGAAGCTGCTCGTGAGCAAGTTGAGCTTGACGAAGTGCCTGACGCTACTAGCTGCGATAAGGAAGAATGGGGCTTATTGCTAGAGTGTCTCGCGGGATGTGTTCTGTGGGACAACGACTATAAGTGGCAGGAAAACCAGGACCTTCCTCCCGAGGAAAGCAAGCGATTGTACGACACGCTTGGAATAGACGAAGATTATTACACAGATGTTCCAGAAGATCCGCCGGATGAGCAAACCAACCTGTACCTAGACGCGTTAATGGGCCTGACCGCAAATGCCCGGTGATGAAAGCTGGCGGCGTAGCGGATCCGCTACACCAACCGCCAATACCCATTCCGCGGACTACCCTCGAACACGATCTGGCCGTCTTCGTGTAGCTTAACCAAGTTGCGGCGAATAGTCTAATTGCCGAGCCCGGTGCACTCGGCGATCTGCTGCCGGCGAACCCGGCGACTATCAAGCCAATATCGGTACGTCGCCGGCTAGCACTAACCCGATATAACCAACTTGCTCCCTAATCCTGGGGCCGGTGGATTGGCGACATGCTGACTGCTATGGTGTAGGTGAATTGCATCTTGGATTGCCGGTGAGAGGATTAACTACAATCGTCATGTCTCAGCTAATCTCAAACTTACGCCATTTGAGGTGCTTCCCCGGAATACGCCAGGTCTTGACGGTTACACATTTGAACGGTGGTCCGAAAGTGCAACGCTGAGCAGGGCCTGTAGACGACCAAAAAACGCAACTCTTGGGAGGACTATTATGTTTGGGAAATCGACAAAAATCCATCATTATGGTGAAGGCGACGCTGCCGCTTGTTTATCGTTTGTAATTATTATTTGCTTATTGCTGTTCTACCTTGTCCAGCCGATCCACGCCGCGGTTGTGGCGACCGGCGATGTCGACCCCGCTGACCCGACAACCTGGGACGCGAACACGACCGGCTATATCGGCAAAACCGCCAATGGGACGTTGAGTGTCAACGACGGCGACACCGTTCTCAGTGGCACTGCCTATGTCGGCTATGATTTCGAATCGACGGGCGTGGTCACGGTGGATGGAACCGACTCGACCTGGACTAACAGTTCCAACCTCCGCATCGGCTACAAAGGCAATGGTACGCTGAATATCACCAATAGCGGGTTGGTAAATGTAGCAGGGGGTACGAGTGTTACTCACTCGTTCTACGATGGAAGCCAAGGCGCGATCAATTTTGACGGTGGAACCCTCGACACGGGATCGCTTTGGGCGGATGACACGGAGTTGGCCGGAACAGGCACGATCGTCCTGCATGGTATCATCGCCGATAAGGCCCTGCTCTTCGACAGCGTCGACGATCTTACGCAACATTACCGCACCATAAATGGACTTCCAAATCAGAACATCACGGTCAATCTGAATATAGATGGCCAGGGAATCCTCGGCGCGGGCTATACGGGCACCGGATCGCTCACCATCAGCAACGGCATGGAGGTTTTATCGACTACCGGCTACATCGGCCACTTTTTCGACTCGACGGGCACGGCCACGGTAGATGGGGATGGCTCGACCTGGACGATCAGCGGCAAACTCGACATCGGCGGCGGTACTTTCGGCGGTGCCGGCAGCGGCACGCTGAATATTACCAATAGCGGAGCGGTCAGCAGTCAGGGTGGCAGCATCGGTTGCGGAGATGGCTCGACGGGCGTGGTCACAGTGGATGGAACCAACTCGACCTGGACGAACAGCGGCATCGCCCTCGGCAGCGGTAGCGTTGATGCTTACGGTGGTTACAGCGGCTACGGCAGCGGCACGCTGAATATCACCAATGGCGGAGCGGTCAGCAGTCAGTATCCCGTCAGCATCGGCTTCGGAGATGGCT
>CAZISU010000072.1:0-12064 GCA_964541935.1 uncultured Planctomycetaceae bacterium
AACAGTACTTTTTCGAAAAACCACTGCCATGCGACACCGAAGAAAAGGGCGAAAGCTCGGCCGCAATCCTAGCCACCAGCGGGCCCTGTTGAGAAACTTGGCCAGCGCCCTCATCCTCACCGAACGCGACGCCGAAGGTGAAGACAACGCTCCCAAGGTTAAAGGCCGCATCGTTACGACTCTGCCTAAAGCCAAGGAAGTTAGGCCGTTGGTCGAACGTTGCGTTACGATTGCCCGACGGGCTATGCCGCATCAGGAAGCTGCCGACGCACTTGAAACCGATGCCGAGCGGAACACTGACGCTTGGCGATCGTGGCGAAAGGGCGACGGATGGCAAGAGTGGAACCAGGCTATCGCTCCAGTGGTGACCGCGCGCCGTCGGGTTATCCGCTTGCTTGGCGACAAAGAAGCCGTGCAGATCTTGTTCGAGGAAATCGGGCCCCGTTTCGCTGATCGATCCGGTGGATACACCCGCATCCTCAAGCTGGCCACACCTCGCTTGGGCGACGCCGGAGCAAGGGCCATCCTTGAGTTTGTAGGCCAGAACGACCGCGTCAAGGTCGCCGCCACCAAACCGGCTTTCGAGGCCGATGAGGAAATCGAAGACGAAACTGAAGCAGCGACTGAAGAGCAAGCTGAAGTCACCGCCACCGCTGATGAAAGCACCGAAGCGACAGAAACTGAAGCAGCGTCTGAAGGCGACGAAAAAGAATCGTAGGGTGCGTCCTAGACGCACCATGAATTGCCGCAAGACATTGCTCACGGCATAAAATCCGTCGCGATGAAGAGACAATTCGATGTCCCACCGACGACAAACCGGCCCGCATAGACGGGCCGGCTTCGATTTTACAGTTCACATGCGTCGCATCTGCGAGGATCTCGTCAATCGCTTGCCGCAGTTGGGCTATATCGACCTGGATCGAGTAGCCATCAGCTTTTCGCAAACCCGCAAGGCCGGACGCTACGGCCTGCACGCCTCGCTCACACCCATGCGCTTCGACGGCGGTAGTACACAGACCGTGCGTCGTGGCCGACGATGGGAGATTCAGCGGCTGCTGGACGGTTCCGGTCGCGAGATGCTCTACATTCTCAGCTTCTACTTGCCGCGTTTTCTGGAACTCGAGTTTCGCGAGAAAATTACCACCGTGATCCACGAACTATGGCACATCGGCCCCAAATTCGACGGCGACGTGCGGCGCTATGGCGGCCGTTGCTATGCTCATACCAGCTCGGGTGAGCACGATGCCGAGGCCGAGAAGCTGGGCGACCTATGGCTTTCTCTCGGCCCGCCAGAGAGTGTCTATCGCTTTCTGCGTCTCTCCTTCGGCGAGTTGCAGCAGGAGCACGGCCCGGTTTTCGGGCGGAAGATAGCCAACCCCAAGCTTTTTCCGGTCGAGTGACGTGTTTTTGACCCGGCCTGCCGGAATTGCCTATATTCTCTTGACGCACTGCCCGGACCACGATAAGCTCCCGGCCTGTTGAGTTTAGCTATCTCACGCCGGGTTATAACCCGGCCTACATTGCTCGCCTGGGTATCACATGCTGAACGATCCTAGTCACTTTTCGCTTTGCTGGAGTTCGCTGGCCGCCGGCTCGCGTTGGTTGCCATCGGCGGCCGTGCTGTCGCTGGTTCTGTGTCTGGCCGGTTGTCGTCCGATCACTCCCGACGTCAAAGGCCAATCGCCGCTGAAGCCGGCCGCACTTTCGCAAGACAGCCTGGTGTTGGACATTTTCTTTATCCGCGTCCCCTGCAACGAAGAGAAAGTCAACGACGAGCTTTGGGCAGAGATCGACGAGCAGCATTTCTCCTCCGAGTGCAGGCAGCGGCTCTTCGATAACGGTTTTAGGGTGGGACGCATCGGCGGGCGGATGCCGGTCGAGCTTTCTCGCCTGCTCGAATTGGGCGAGAAGCCCGTCGTGGCCGGCGAGCCGACCCCACTGGCTTTGGAAGACCTGGGAAAGGGCCCGCGCGTTAGCGGTCGCCATTTGCAGATCAAGCCGGGCTGCCGCAACGAGATCATTGCGTCGGACTTTTACGACGAGCTACCGCTGATAACCAAAGACGGCTCGGACGATATCAGCGGCAAATTTCTCAAGCAGGCCCAGGCGAAATTGGCTCTCCGTGCCGACCTGGAAAGTGACGGCCGTGTACGCCTTTGCCTTACACCCGAGGTCCATCACGGTCAGGCTTGCAAACGTTGGGTGAGCGGCTCGCAGGGCGTTATGCAACTCAATACGGGCCGCAGCCGCGAGGTCTTCGATAGGCTTGCCTCGCAGGCCACACTTGCGCCCGGCGAGATGCTCGTGGTTTCCAGCTTGCCCGAACGTGTGGGCAGCCTGGGCCACTATTTCTTTACCGAGGAACATTCCGGCCAGCTAGAGCAGAAGCTGCTGGTAATCCGTCTCTCGCAGACGCAGCACGACGATCTTTTTGGCGAATAGTTGATAGAATTCGGCCCAAGTGTTAGCGGCGGGGCTTGTCCCCGCGTTTGCGTTCGATCACCGCGACGACAAGCGTTGCCGCTACCCCCCAGGAAATATTAGTTTCGCGAAATAATCCGGGAGAAAGCTGGGATGGAGCGTTTTGAAGATGCGGGCGTGGTCCGGCAAAGTGTATGAACCGGGTGGTTTCTCGACAGGATTGACGGGATTAACAGGACGTTGAAAAACTACTATCAGTATTGATCATGTTAGCCGAGCCGCTTGCGGCCGCTTCGAACGTGCTGAAAATCAGAGCTTAACAGACGGCCGCAAGCGGCTCGGCTAACAAATATCCCGCCAATCGACTTTTTCAACGGGCTGTTAAGAGGATGGTTTTGGGCGGGCGTTTTGGATGAGGGTGTCGGCGCCTTGGGAGGAGAGTTCTTGGGCTACGCGGTGGCCGAGGGAGATGGCGTCTTGTGGGGTGGGGGTTGAGAGTTGGGCGTCGATTCGTTGGCGGCCGTCGTGGCTGAGGACGCGGCCGCTGAGGGTGAGTTGGTCGTTTTCTATACGGGCCCAGCCGGCGATGGGTGCCAGGCATCCGCCGTGCAGGGCGGCGAGCATGGAACGTTCGGCGTCGACGGCGGCGTGTGTCTCGGCGTGGTCCAATGCGGCCACGGCTGCCATTGCTGCTGAATCGTCGTCGCGGGTTTCTACGCCTAGTGCTCCTTGGCCTACGGCGGGGAGCATTACATCCTTGGGTAGAATATGGCCGATCCACTTTTCGAGGCCCAGGCGTAGCAGGCCGGCCTCGGCGAGTACGATGGCGTCGTAGCGGCCGGCTTCGAGCTTGGCCAGGCGGGTGTCGACGTTGCCGCGGATGTTCTCGATCCGCAGGTCGGGCCGCTGGTGGTGTAGTTGCGTGCGGCGGCGCAGGCTGCCGGTGCCGATAAGGGCGCCTGCGGCCAGGGCCTCGATGCCGCCGCCCGTGGGCCAAACCAGTACGTCGCCCACCGGACCGCGTCGGGGCACGGCTGCCAGGGCTATGCCTGCGATTTTTTCGGTGGAAAGATCCTTGAGGCTATGCACGGCCAAGTCGATGCGACGGTCCAGCAATGCCAGTTGGATTTCCTTGGTGAAGACGTTCTGCGCGCCAATGGACTCGATTTTTGCCTGCTGATTGCGGTCGCCGTGCGTAGAGATGGGAACAAGTTCGACCGAGTGGCCCAGTTCGCCCAGCCGCGCGGCCACCCATTGGGCTTGCCATTGGGCCAAGGCGCTCGCTCGGGTGCCAAGAAGTAGCGGCATTGTACTTTTGTGGGTGTGAGGTGTCAGCGATGAGATAACGTAGGCCGGGTTACAACCCGGCGTGTTTGCGTGCCAGTTCCGTTGCCGAGTTACAACCCGGCCTACGACTACGACTTTTCCACCACGCGGAGCGTGGTGAGTACAATTGTGCCCTCTATTTCGCGGCATCATCCGGAAGCTGTGGAACGACCGGCGCCGCGTCGATTTCGTTTTGCATTTGTTGTGGCGGGACGACTACACCGCAGCTCACGATGAACTGGAAGGCCTGGTCGATGGTGATGTCGAGGTCGATGGCCTCGCTTTTTTTGACGTTGATAGTGTAACCGGTCACCGGCATGGGCGATGTTGGAATCAGGATTGAAAGTACGGGCTCGTTGGCGGCCGAGCGGATATCGATCATGCTTTCGCCGGTGACAAGGCCCAGCGACCAGACGCCTTTGCGCGGATACTCGACCGCTACGACGCGGGTATATTCTATGTCGCGGGGACTGAAGAGAAAATCGCTGACCTGTTTGACTGAAGAATATACGTTTCGCACCAGCGGCAGCGAGAGGATACCATGTTCTACCTGGGTTACAAAGAAGCGACCAATGCCAGCGGCGATGAATTTGCCCAACAGGTAGAGAACCAGTATGAAGATGGCCAGGAAGGCCGGTATGACTTTATATGGTTGCAGGTAACGCAGTTCGACGTAACGCTCGTAGATGCCTTGGGCGGTGACGGGAATCGGTTCGGAACCCTGTTTCGTGCGCACCAACTCGTAGACGGCGATGGGCACTAGTTTGTCGTCGCCGGTGCGACGGTAGGTTTGCCCGTCGATGGTGCGAGTTGGAATGCCGGGATCGATGGGGCTGGGGTCGGGCTGAATGTCGGCGGTGGCCATAACGATGGCGTCGCGTACACCCAGGGTGATGGGCCGCAGCACGTATTGCTGAACGGTGCTGCCCACCCACAGGAAAATCACGATCGTCAACAGCGGCGGCGTGACCACACCCAGGCCGCGGATGACGGCGCTGCGGAAAGGGTGGTCCGAGCGTTTGACGTGCTCGCCGGGGCTGCTTTTCCCGGAAGTTTTTGGGGGAGGGGATTTTTTGGGTGTTTTCATGCGATCTATTGTTCTGTTTTGACGCCACGGCGGCAAGTGTGTCCAATTCTATTGCCGGGCAAGCCCTTCGGCGCGAGCGATAACCGCCACGATCACGCAGCGGGCGCCGGCCTGTTTTAACACGCTTGCTATTTCGTTGCAGGTAGCTCCGGTGGTCAGGATGTCGTCGACTAGCAACACTCGGGCACCATGTATATCGTAGCCCGTAGTAGGGCGAAAGGCGACGCTCACGTTGCTAGCACGGTTTTCGGGCGGTAACTCTGTTTGTGGTATGGTGTTACGGCATCTGGTTAGTAATTTTACAACGGTTGAAATTCCCAGCTTTCGGGCAATTTCGACGGCCAGAATCTGGGCACTGTTGGTTCCTCGGTCAATTTGACGTGTCCAGTGCATGGGGACGGGCACGGCGATGTCGGGCTGGAAATCGAGGATAGGCCTGAATCTATGGGTGGCGTGCAGGTGGCCCATTGTAGCGGATAGGTGGTCGTAGTGACCTTGTTTCATACGCAGCACGGCCTGCCGCAGTTCGTCGCGGTACTGGCCCAATGGCACCACGGCGTCGAAGCGGGGCGGGGTTTTGCGGCATTTCCAGCAGCGGTCGCGTGACGTTTCCTTGGGTGGTCGGCTCGTTCCACAACGCTTGCACCAGATCCAATCGCTGTCGACGAACGACTCGCGGCAGTCGGTGCATAGCAGTATTTCGTCTGAGGAGGGGGGATTATTGGGCGAATCCTTAGATTCTTGTTGTGTGGCTACGGTTTGAGGCCGCTGGAGATCAATTTCGCAGAAACCGCATTGTGGGGGCACAAGAATGTCGGCCGCTTGCGTCATGCTCACACGCAACGAACGTCTGATGCTGCAAAGCGCAGCGAAAGGCTTGCTCTTCTTGGGTTCGGGTTGGGCTGTGTCGTTTCGAGCGGTCATCGAGAATAAACGGAATAATCGGCTTTTTTTGCTATTTTAAGCGAACGCCGTTTATAATTTAGGATCTGTTATTACAGAGAGTCAGTCTACCTATTCTGGCTGGTTTAGCAAGATGACCGCATCTTGCGTTTCCTTTCTTGACGTACAGGCATAGGTTTCCCTATGCTACGTAACCTGGAGTATTTCGCGATGATCGAGAACGAACAGCAAATGAGCAATGACAGCGGACATTTGAGCCGACGAGCGTGTTGGGCCGGTGGCAAATCGCTGGCCACGGTGTTGATGGCCAAATCGCTTGCGCAACCGGAACTGGTTTCGTTGGCTGCGGCGTTTATCGACGGCGAGACGCTTCCGGTCGAGCCCACGCGAAAGGCGCTGGATGCCATATGGTCTAATCCTCAGCGAGCCAAGGCGGCCTTGCAGTATGGCACTACGATCGGTTACCCTCCGCTGCGGAAACTGTTGTTGGAGCGAATGCTCGAGGCCGACGGGCAGACGGCCGAGCAGACGGGCCTGTCGGCCGATCAGGTGATTGTGACCGCCGGCAGCAACGCGGCCTTGCATTTGGTGAGCGATACGATACTGAACCCTGGAGACATTGTATTGTGTGGGGCGCCTAGCTATTTTGTTTTCATGGGCACGCTGGCCAACCTGGGAGCCCGTGCGGTGGGCGTCGACATGGACGAACATGGCATGCTGCCGGAATCCCTGGAGCAGCGTCTGGACTATTTCGAGCAAAGTGGCGAGTTGGATCGCGTCAAGGCGATTTACGTGATCAGTTATTACGATAACCCGACGGGCGTAACGCTTTCGGCCGACCGACGTCGTCGCCTGGTTGAAATCGCTAAACAACGTTCGAAGCGTACGAAGATAAGGATCATCGAGGATACGGCCTACCGCGAGTTACGCTATTGGGGCGACGATATTCCCAGCGTGCGGTCGTTCGACGAGGAAGGCGACACGGTGGTGACGGCCGGTTCGTTTTCGAAGTCGTTTTCGGCCGGAATTCGCGTGGGTTGGGCCGTGTTGCCGCGCGACCTGGTCGGTCCCGTGTTGACGCAGAAGGGGAACATAGATTTCGGCTCGCCCAACTTTTCGCAACACCTGATGTGTGCGGTGATGGAAGAGGGGCTGTTGGATTTACATTTGCAAACGATTCGGGCTCAATACGCCAAGAAACTCGTGGCCATGGTCGAGGCCGTCGAGGAGTCGCTGGGGCCGATTGACGGCGTGCGTTGGATGCGGCCCGGCGGAGGCTTGTATCTGTGGCTGAGTGTGCCCGAACACTTGGATACCAGCCACGGCGGCCGCTTGTTCGACCGTGCGGTTGAAGAGGGCGTGTTGTATGTTCCGGGCGACCATTGTCATCCGGCCGAATATCGCAACATTCCGAAAAATACGATCCGTTTGAGTTTCGGCGTGCCTCCGTGCGACGAGATACGGCGTGGAATAGCGGCCCTGGGCCGCGCAGTTAAACAGGTAGGTTAATGCAGATTATCGATCGCTATCTGCTTCGGCAGTATGTGCAGACGTTTTTGATTTGTTTTGTGAGCCTCACGGGGCTCTATATAGTGATCGATGCTTTTACGCACCTGGAAGACTTTATTAAATGCGCCGAGGCCACCGGCGAGGGGCTGGGCTCTCTGATGGGGCACTACTATGCCTATCAGTCGCTATTCTTTTTCGACATGACCTCGGGCATGTTGGCGTTGATCGCGGGCATGTTCACCATCACCTGGATCCAGCGGCATAACGAGTTGACGGCCATTATGGCGGCCGGCATACCGCGCATCCGTGTGATGAAGCCCATCATCGCCGCCGCCGTGGCTATTGCCGTTATCGCAATGGCCAACCGCGAGTTGGTGATACCCTGTTTTCGCAACGAACTTTCACGAAAGTCGACCGATTTAGCGGGCGACAGCGCCCAGGAATTGCAGCCCCGCTACGATAACCAAACCGACATACTAATCCGCGGCCAGTCGACCTTTGCCGCCGAGCAGCGGATCAGCCATCCCAGTTTCCTGATGCCCGGCGAGCTGGATTCGTTGGGGAACCAGTTGGTTGCCGAAGAGGCTTTTTTCAAACCGGCCAAGGGCGACCGGCCGGCCGGCTATTTGCTGATGGGCGTTTCGCAGCCGAAAAAAATCGATACGCTGCCGTCTTTGACATTGCCTTCGACAGGCGAGCGCGTGATTGTCACTCGCCACGACGAGCCCGACTGGCTCAAGCCCAACGAGTGTTTCATGGTGAGTAACGTGACCTTCGACCAGTTGAGTAGCTCGGGGGACTGGAAACAATACGCCTCGACTTTCCAGTTGATCCGCAGCCTTCGCAATCCCAGTCTAGGCTACAGCGCCGATATGAGCGTGGCCATCCATTCTCGCATATTGCACCCGTTTCTGGACATGACGCTGCTGTTTCTCGGCATGCCCTTGGTGCTATCGAAAGGCAACCGCAACGTGTTCGTGGCCATCGGGCTATGCATGTTAGTGGTCTCGTTTTTCGTGCTGGTTACCCTGGTCTTACAGAGCCTTGGGGCCAGCTATCTTCTGATTTCTCCGGCACTGGCGGCCTGGGCCCCGCTGATGCTTTTTGTGCCGGTGGCGGTGGGGATGGCCGGAACTATGTGGGAATGATCCCAGTAGGCAACCGGTTCGCAATGCCGTAACGCTGTCGGAGAACAGTCATGTTTTCCGCATTCCCCCGATATTAGGTCGGCGATATCGATGCGCCGCCGCTGGCGTGGCGTCTAATTGAGCATTGGGGAATCGCCACGCGATTCATGTTTGAAAACACTTAGAAACAAAGGAACACGAAGATGGCAAGCTTTGTTCGATTAATGACAGTCTCTCTGGCCGTTCTCTTCACTGCGGCCGTGTTGCCGGCTGCCGATACAACCGAAGATGCCGCCACGGCGGGCGGTTCGACGGCCACGATGGAGAAAACTGAACCGGCACAAAGTGAATCTGCGCAAATGTCCACCGAGGCGACCGAAGATCAAGGCAAATTTGTGGGGTTGTTGGAGTATACGGCCATCCAAAATGCTTTGGGGCTCGACGAAAATCAAAAGAAGCAAATTGCGGATGTGAACGGCTCGCTGGACGAGTCGGTTCCGGATCCCGACGCCTTGCGTGAGCTTCCGATCAAGCAACGCGAGATGAAACTGCAAACCTGGGAGGCCAAGGCCCAGCAACTTAAGGAAAAACTCGGCCAGATCTTAACTCCGGAGCAAGATTCACGGCTGAAGGAAATTGCTTTGCAATTGCGGCTGAAAATGCGTGCCTCCTCGCTTTTGGCCGAAAAGAAACTTGCCGAAAAACTCTCTCTGAGCGAGTCGCAGAAACAGGAACTGCAAAGCCTGCGATTGCGGATTCGCGAGCAAATCAGCAAGGCCCGCGAGGCGCTCGTGCAAAGCGGCCAAGAGACCAAGGAAGTCACCACGGAAAAGACCGAACAGTTCCGTAAGAATTTTCGCGAGTTGCGCGACAAGGCTCACCAACAGGCCCTGGATATTCTCACGCCCGAGCAGAAGGAGAAGCTTTCAGAACTGACTGGCAAGGCGGCCGACATCAATATCGATGAACTTCTATCCGAGCAATCGGCACGGGTCGAGAAGTGGGCCAGCCGCTGGAAGAAGCAGCGTGATGTCAACGGCAAGGAAGGCCAGCCCGAGGCCGCTGATGAAACCGCGGCCGAACATCAAGTGGGCACTACCGACGAAGAGTCGGAAGAAAGCGAAACTCACGAGCACGAGGATGACTCGATGGAGGATTCCGAGTCGGATCACACGGGCTCTGGAGAGAAGAGCGATTAGAAAACGTCGCCGTCCTGATAGAAATTAAAAAGAGTTCCATGCCCGGCTCGGGAATTTTTTGGGCGCGTCCGTGGCCCTGTTTCCCAATCCCTGGAAGACTTGCATCCCAACCGGGTGACACGCCGGGGGTAAATCCAGGTATACGGCTCCGAGCCGGGCATGGAATATCTGTTTCTTTGTCTGTTCCGTTAATTGTTTGTCGGGAGGGCGAAGCTCCTGCTGAGCCTAAAGCGGGCTTTAACCCGATAAATAATCCAGCAGTTTTCGGAACTTCGGCATCCTTCCTTCGACGTATTTGAGCCAAGCCGTGGGGTTCCAAATCTCGATACTGACGCCGGCTCCCACGATCATCACCTCACCGCCAGGCTCGACGCCGAGGAACTCTCTAAAACCTTCGGGTATGGAAAGTCGTCCGCGTCCGGCCAGGTTGACTTGACGGTCGCGGGTCGAGAGCAAGCGGGCCAACATCTGTACTCGGCCCAGTTCGTCGTCGCTGAACTTGCCCGCCTGGATCTTGGTTTTGACCAGATTGACGTCAGTGTCGAGCTTCTCTCGCCAGACGTCCGCGTTCCACAGTCCCAAGCAGCCCACGCGTTCCTTGGTGAGCATGCATTCGGGCGAATCGATAGTGAGCTGGTCGCCCACTTCGGCGGGAATGGAGAGCCGAAATCGGTCGTCCAATGTCCGCGTGAATTCGCCGGTGATGAATGGTTGGGCCGTTGGCATTTGCTTTGGCGGGCCTGCTGGCGGGTCGCTTGGCTAGGGTTTCCTCTGTTTTGGGTTCTTATCTTAATTGTGACAGGCGTTTTGAGTTTTGACAGGCTTAAAATTCTGTTTTTTAGGATATTGGGGCTGATTTCCCACTGAACTGCTCTTGTGAGATCTTAAATGGGCTCAAATCCCACGAGTCAGAGTGTATCATCTTCTCGATTCCAGACAACCACCCCAGCCGGAGTTTTTTGACTTTTCAGTGTTTTTGACGGCAAACCGCAAAACTACCTATCGTAAGTAGGCCGGGTCTCGCCCCGGCGTTTCCGGCGGTTTATGGCCCGTCACGTAATGAATGTAATGCTAGCTTGACATGAAGTCGATTATAGTTTACATTATGTCGTGTACGCTAAACGTTACGTCGCCCGCGCAGGCGGTCGAAGCCTGTTTTTTTAGGAGGGAAAGCTATGGATGCCAAGCAAGTCGTGCTACGGGACGAGAGGACGGAAGCTGTCGAGAATGTTGGCTTAAGATGGGGCGCCAACTTTGTCATGTTTGCACTTCTCATCGATGTGGTTTGTCGCGGTGTGTTTTTTGATGAGGCTGCCTGGGACTTGCTCTTTTTGGCAGCTGTGCCTGGCTTTACGATCCTATTCAATCACGCCCGTCACAAGACACTGAATTCGCGGTCATTGAAGGCATTGTTGGTTATCGCTGTTATATCCGCCGTTTGTGCATTCATCGCAGTGATTCTTATTGAGATGTAAAAAGTTTGTGAATTTTCGGTTCGTCACACTTCGTTTACCCGGCATTGATCCAAAAGGTAAACGCTATACACATATCAACGGGAGGAAAGCAGATGCATGTTCAAGAGAAACAAGCCTGGTTCGTGCTGGCTGTTGGGGCGGTCACGCTGGCCGTGGGCTTGGCGCTGCTTGCGGTTTTCGGTTTTAACCCGGGCGTTTTCGCCTGTTTAGGGATTTTTGGCTTCGCGGGCTTGGCTGGACTCATTGGTCGTCGTCAGCGCAAGGCCGGCATGGTGATTATGGATGAACGCGACAAGCAAATTGCACTAAACGCCACGACGGGCGCCTATTCTGTGTTTTGGGTACTGTTTGTCTTTACGGCGATGGGGCCATTTATGATCCTTGGCCCGCAAGCCACGCTAACGCTGAAGACGACCACAATCTGCAACGTAGTTTTTCCGGCCATGGTGGTCGTCTTCGTGGTGCGCTCGTTGATAGTTGTCGTTCTCTACCGACGAGGTTGCCGTGCCTGAAAAACCGCAAGTCAAGAACCGCATCCGTCGGCTGCGATTCGACCACGAGGAAATGACCCAACAGGAATTGGCCGTCCGCGTGGGCGTAACCCGGCAGACGATCATTGCGCTGGAGTCGGGCCGCTACAACCCGTCGCTGGTCCTGGCCCTACGCATCGCCAAGGCGTTCGGGCAGCCGGTAGAGAATGTTTTTGAGTTGAAAGAGCCGTAGGCCGGGTTGTAACCCGGCGATGCGAGAGGCAGCCGTCATCAAGGCGCCGGGTTTCAACCCGGCCTACGGCTCTAAGAAGATTCGTAGCCGTAGCGTCGGGCATAATCGCCCCAGCGCTCCTCGATCTTCTTTTCCAGTTCCGGCTCAATTATATAGCGGTTGGTTTGATAGTCGGCCCAGTCGGAGACGTGGTTTTCTAGTGCCGGCAGTGCTTCTTCGAATCCGTCGAGTTGTAGGTCGCCGTAAATCCGACGCAGCTCGTCGAGCGGTTGTTTGACCAGATCTTCGTAGCGG
>CAZISU010000073.1:0-11908 GCA_964541935.1 uncultured Planctomycetaceae bacterium
CCTGTATCGCCTGCAGGAAGGCTCCGTCTGTGTCTTCTTCTAACCCATAGGACGAAGAGGAGCCCCCTGTAGTAGAGCCATCGCTTCCTGCAGTAGAGCCATCGCTTCCTGCAGTAGAGCCATCGCTTCCTGCAGTAGAGCCGTCGCTTTCGTCTGAAGTTCCAGCCGGTGGAGGATAGGTACGCTCTATGGCTGAATGAGTTCCACCACCATGGCCCTCGTCCGTCATATAGAGATCATCCATGAGTGACTGCTGAAGCCCGTAATCAATGAACGTGTCAGGAATACGGGTATCCCTCAAGCCAAGGTTGTAATCGCTCTCAGCTTGGGCGTACTCCATCGCGGCGGCTATGACAGACCCTTCGAGCTCGGGAGCAACAACGCGGCCGGTTTCTTCGAGCATTTCCTGGCGGGCGGCCTCGGTGAGCTCGGACACGCGGGCACTGACGGCGGCCTGTTCGGCGGCTACAGCTTGCGCGGCCGCTGTTGCTGCTATCCGTTCGGCAGCTTGGGCGGCGGCTAGTTGCTGTTGCTGCTTCTTCAATGTGGCCGCTTGGGCGGCAGCTTGGGCGGCGGCATTAGCAACACCGGCAGCAATTCGCGCATTATCGGCCGCCTGTTGCTCTCGTTGCTGTTGCAGAAGTGCGTCCTGCTGTTTCTTTTGCGCGGCAGCTTGGGCGGCTTGCTGTCTTGCTATCTCGTCACGCTGGGCCGCTTGTTGCTGGGCCTGTTGATAGCTGGCCTGTGCCAATGCCTGCTCGGACGCAATCAGCCGGGGATCGTAGCTACCAGTTGCGGCGGCTTGACTGAGTGCGTCCATTTTGGCTGCTTGTTCAATCGCTCGCTTTTCTTCGCGGGCACGCGCAAAGTAGGTCGGGTAATCGATCAAGCCTGCGTGATACTCCTGCTGAGCTCCCATTGTCGCCCCCTTGGTTGCGGTTACGGCATTGCAACGCCGGAGATAGCGACGTGAGCCTGCTTCCTCAAGATGTAGCCAAGGCCGTGATCCTTATCCCCAGGAGAGGCGAACGCTCTAATCGGTCGCTCGATCATGGAGAAGATCACACGGGCAAAGTCAATGTCATTCGACGTTCCGGTGCATCCATCTTCCCAGGCGGCCACCCATGCAGCATTGAGGTAAACCGTAAGCAGGAAGTCAGGCGGCAAGTGACACGGCCAGCACAGCCGATTCGGGCGGCGCTCCTGGTTGGTGGCATGGAGAGACGCGGTGTCGCCTTGATAGATAACCAAGCCGTACTCACCCTGAGAGCCGGGAACTTCGACCATGACCTTGATCTCACCGGCAGCAAACGGGATATAGCTGTGCATGTGCGCGGCGGCGGTTTCGTCGGAACAGAGGATAGTCCCGGCCGACGGATCGTCGATATGATCGACAATCGCGGAAATGGTTCGCTTCGTTCCGTCGGCGGTTAGTGCAACCATCGCGGCTTCACCGTCAGCAACTCCAACATCGTCCAACTTGGGAATTCGAGTTGGAACGTATGTCGTTGCTTCGGGAGTGGTGTGATCTCCGGCAGTGGTCAGGTCTTCAGTCGTTGCCAACTGAATGAGTCCCCTACCGTCGGGGTTAGGGCTCCAAACAACACCACGCGGAACGATGGCCTGGTATACCTTGGTCAAGGCGCTGGCGGTGTTGTTGTACTTGGTCCCGTGGCGGCCGGTTGGAAGCTCCAACGGACGACCGGGATAAGCATGCAGTACAGGAAAAAGCGGATTCATGCTGTCCTCCTCCTAGCGTCCGAGTTCAAGCCGTCGCCATTTCAGCTCTTCGGTGATCGAGCCGGGGCGGCCGCGATAGATGGGAAGCTCAAAGATGGAGTGCGAAACATCGACACCAAGCAAGACGTTTCGGAACTGGACCACCAAGGTCTCCTCTTGATCAAAGACGATAATTGGACACGTTACACGCGAAAGCTCGTGAATGAATCGCTCCTTGAAATCGTCGTCACGCATCTGAGCAAGGCTCAGGTCGTAGTAAGGGGTATACGAGATTTGCTGCGCTCCGATGGGCACAACGCGATTCGGATCGCTCGGCGTGATGAGCCCCAAAGAGAACTCAGCATAGCGGGCGAGCTGGGTTGCGATGTGGTCGGTGTAGCATTTCGTGACGATGTGAGCGAAGCGTGGAACTCCGATCACCTCACCGGCCGGGACGGTAAACTTAAGAATGTTCTGTTGGCCGGTATCGGTGTCGGCTCCATCGGCTGCGGTGACTCCGGTGGTTGAAAGCGTCAACACCACGTTGGGCGTAAGAAGTCTCACTTTTTCCATGATGTATCCCCCTTAT
Source organism: uncultured Planctomycetaceae bacterium (assembly GCA_964541935.1). Classification (GTDB taxonomy): domain Bacteria; phylum Planctomycetota; class Planctomycetia; order Pirellulales; family Thermoguttaceae; genus JAFGTN01. Next base: position 2,309 of record CAZISU010000073.1, read on the forward strand.
CCCAAGCCCGCAACCGAGAAGCCATTGCGAATGGCGCCGATCAAAAACGGGGTGCTGGCAGCAACGGCGGCCGTTGTTGGGACGAATTTCGTTCCGGCCAGGGCCAGGGTGACACCGGCGAGCACGATCGATAACCCGAGTTTCCCGAGCGGTGATCCCGTCAACGACGGGGCAAGGGCGGCGACTTTGGTCTGAATCAGTGGGGCCAGGTAGATACCTAGGCCTCCACCAATGACGATGTTCTTGTTCGACTTCAGGGTTTTAAGGACATCCATTCCCCCTCCTTCGATTCCGATGGTGCGGTTTAGGATCAAGGCTGGGTGTGGTTGAATGTCGTTTTTTAGTCCGTTCGGAGTGGTCCCCTTTGTGGGCCACACGCGGAAGCGGCGGGAAGCCAGCCGGTAACCGGCTTAAATCGATGCCCTCAGACGGCCGCTAATCGCTTCAGACGACACGGCCGGGCTGTAGTGTGGGGTTGTTTCGGGCTGTTTCGGGTCAGATGCGAGCCGGTTCGGCAACTTGAGAGGTACGCCGATCGACCATGATGAAGTACTCGGGGGCAAGCGCGGCCACTTTGTTGGCGATGTCGATGCCGAACCGGACCTCTCCGGCCAGGTTGTCCAGGTCGCGGCCTTCGGTCAGCTTGAAGAGGAATAGCTGTTGCAGGGTCTTGCGTAGCTTGATGTCGATGTCAGTGAGTCCGTGTGACGCGAGAAAGACGTCTATCCCGTAATGGCGGCCGCCACGGATGAGGCGCTTGAGCGCACGCGGCACGAGTCCTTGAGCGCAGAAATGGTGCGCCTCGTCGATGAACAGTCCAGCGTCTTGCGAGCCCATCAGGGCGGTGGATAGGGAATCGATGAAACGCTCAATTTCGTCATCGTCCAAGGCACCGATGGAAAACCAACAGTATTTGTACTTGGCTCGAACGCGGTTGAGGAATTCGGCATCGATCACCGGGCCGGGGGTGCCGACGAGAAAGAATTTGGTCTGGGCCTTGTCGACATGGGCGAGATACGAGCGGTCGACGTGGGTATGAACAACAACGGAAAACGGCCTATTCAGGTGAGCGAGCAACCACCCTTGCAGGTAGCTTTTGCCTGAATAGCCGGTCCCCAATGTTAGTGCTAATTTCGGGTGAGTCATTGGCGGTAAGGGGCTTTACGGTCTGCATGTCCCCTCATGATGTCCATCCCCTCGTTCAGTCGTCTGGATCCTCGTTTCCGTTTCTCATTTCCGCCGCTCTTATCCAACGGCTGCGATATTCCCTCGGCATCATCAGCACAGTAACACGCTCCACAACGCGGGGCGGGAAATACCGGGCACTAGCGGCCAAGATCTGCAACGCTTTCGCTAGGATCAAGGCCCCTAGTGCGTACACGAGAAAACGCGCGGGCTTCATTGTGTCGGCGCTCCCTCTGCTTCCTCGTCCGGTTTACCCCCGGTAGTGGGCATCTTTGGTTTTGGTTTCTTTGGCTTCGGCGGTCGCATGAGCCAAGCCAAGCCAACGGTAGCGGCCACCCCTCCCCCAACGATGTACATGGGATTCACGTCGGCCCCTGCGCCGGGGATAATGGCCTCCAATGCGTCATCGAATCCGATCACGTTAAGGATGAGGCTCGATTGCTGTTGAAAGGCGGCGGCCAATTCCTGTGGGGTGAGTTCGGTCCCGTCGGGCTTGCGAAGTCCACCACCGAAGAAGGCGGCCGCAATCATCGCCCCTAACAAATCGGACACCTTGACAGTGATCCCCTCGGGCGGTTGCTCGGTAAATTCCCCGCCAGCCGGCGGGGTCGGATTGGCTGTATCGTCGGTCAGGTTCTCCTGTTGGATGTCCTCACCCGGCGGGGTCTGAGTCTTGCCGTCTTCGGTCATGCCTTGAATCCTTGGTTTAGTAGGTCTTCTCGTAACGCCTCCGGCGAGTAGGCATCGACCGACGGCACGGCGGCGGGCGATGCTTGTTGAGTCGCTTTGCGCTTGGTGTACCACGAGCGGGCGGCGGCGATACCGACGCAACCAACGCCGACAAGAACAATCCATTTCCAAGCGTTCTTGGAGATCTGGACACGCTTGCGCGGCTCCGGTGGCGGGTCGTCGTCAGAAGGCGCGGGCGGGTCAGTCGGCTTCTTGGCCGGGGTTGCTCCCTTCGGTCCTTCACGAGCGGCAAGCTCGGCCGCCGTCGGTGTTTTGGCCGCTGCTTTCTTGGGCGGCGGTGGCGGCGGTGGTGGCTGCGCGTTCCCGGCGGCGGCGATCTCCGGCGGTAGTGGGGCTCCGCTGTCCTTGGCGCTCGGATGGGCTTTGAGCTCGTCAATCAGCACACGGGCATCCTCCGGGCTCATGTGGTTAGCGTTACGGGTTTTGTCCTTGGTGAGTTCAATCCGGTTTTCTGCCACCAATCTGTTTTGGACAGCCCAATACATGTTGGACGTTAATCCAAGTTCCGCTATCGCCCACTTACGAATGGGGGCGGCGTTGATTCTGCCCTCCATATTAACCGCCTCCACAACTCGCCATCGTTACGGGAACGGTGATGGCGGCCGAGCGCATCTTGCCGGACGGGTCGCGGGCCTTGTAGACGACGGTCATTTCTCCAAGGACGGGCGCGGGCGGTGTCGAATCCGGGGCCGGTGGCCGCGGGCCGCACTTCGCGCCGATGATAGTACCGGTCGGCGGCTCGTCTTCGGTGTGCCCGATGATGCAATAGCCGAGGGCTTGCTGTTCTGCCGTCGGGTCGTTGACATCGAACCGGTTCTTTCGCACAACCGGGAAGTACTCACGCGGTAGCCATTGTGTATCCATCGGTTGCCCGACACGATCAAAGACGGAATAAAACACTTGGTTGCCGTCCTTGTCCGGGCCGGTGACGGCGATGAAGTACTCCAGCAAGTCGCCGTCCGGATCGAATGAGCCGGTTTCATCGACGGGTAATCCGCTGGAATCGCAACCGTGAATCCGGTGTCTCAGGTCAATGATGATTTGGCCGCGCCAGTCGGCATCCCCAACGAGAAACGGCGGAAACACTTCCGGCGGCAAGTTGCGGAGCGGCGTCAGTGTTGGGCTTGGGATCACGGGCGGCTTGGCAGGCGGCGGGGCGGGCTGCTCTTTCTTTCCTTTGAAGATGAAGAAGTACGCGAGCGCGGCCGCTACTACAAGTACAGCAATGCCGGATAGGTCCATTAGGACACCCCGTCGGATTGCACGTCGGTTGGCCCTTGCTCGGGAGCGGTCGTGTCCGGCGTTACTGCCGGGGTTTTCTCTGCGGCCGCGGTGTCTCCCGTCAGAATCTTCTCGATTTCCGACTTCATCTCGTCACTGGCTCCGACACGTTCCGCGACGAAGTTCACCTTCCGCTCTATCCGCGCTTCCTCGATACCGAGCCGGGCAACAGCGGCGGCCAGCTCGTCGGCCAGCTCGTCACCACATCCGATCAGCTCTTGTAAGGCATGTCTCACGCTTTCCATTGGTTAGGATTCCTCCTTTACTACGTTGCTTTTCTTGTAGTCCAGCACGGCGCGTGTGATGTCTTCGGCGGTCTTGCCTACGATGTACAACCCGACGACTACATACAACGGCCAGGCAATCGCTTCTGTCATCTTCTCGACGAAATTCGGCAATACGGCTACCCCAACCGTTGCCACGACGGCGAGCAATCGGGTGGAGAGAAACTTTCCAAGCATGGGTCACCTTCTATGCAACGAAATCCGTTTCGTGCCCGTCGAGGTGGTTGAGTTTCAGCGTGGTTCGCTCTGAGGAGCGCATAACGACGGACGATTTCAAGCCGCCGTGAGCATTGGCGGCGTCTTTCAGAAAAGTGAGTGCATCGACGAAGTACCTACGGGCGGCCTTATTCCGTGCGCACAGTTGCAAGGCGGGCCGCAACGCGGAATGAAACAAGAACCGAAAACGGATGATGTCAAACAAAATTCCCCCTTGGATAACGGCGGCGGCGGCCAAGCCCGGCTCTTTCCAGCGCTTGGCGGGCTCGCTCCATTCGCTCATCTTGGATCCGGCGGCGGTGCGCAATCGCGTGTGAACGCTTCATAATGTCTTCGGCACCATCCAAGCCCAGCGCCTCTACGGCCAGGCAGTAGAGGGTGCCTTGGAGAAACCAGACCGACGTTTTATCGGCTACGCGCTCGCGGTCCAGTTGCACGGCGAGCTCGTCAATCTGCCAGGCCATAGTTCGCAGCTGGTTGTCTGGAATGGTGATCGGCATTAGGACGCCTCGTTCATCGTCGTTCCGTTGCAAGCATCGTGTAGCCAGTCCGGCCCAAGTAAGCCCGTCATTGCGTGATCGATTCGCAACAACGTGTGAGGGCAGGGCCGTTGACCGTGCTTCCATCGAAAGAGGTTGTTCTCGCCGGTATCGATCATTGCAGCTAACGTCTCTTCGGTCACCTGGAAGCGTGCGCGGTGAACAGCTTGGGCGAACCGTCCTGGGGTCCACATACGGCGCAGCTGGGAAATTCGCTGGCTGTTGGTGGCTCGTATGACGTCTTTCGTTACTGAAGGCATAACGACGCACTCCAATGCGGTAGCCCGATCAATTCGCGGTATGCTTCGCGGCTCAGGTTGAGCGCTTCCAGTTCGTGCAGGATTTCCGCCTCGCGTTCTCGATACCATTCGCGGCGGTCGTTGGTCCATTCATCGACGGATTGAGCCCACTCATGCAGCGAGCGCATACGGGCATTGACGCGGTTTCTTGGCTCCGAGTGTTCCTGCTGCCTGTTGGTCTTCAAGGCACTGCACACGAGCTTGCGGAACACTCGGAACCGTTCGCGATTGGAAGAGGCACCGGCCCAGCCTGGGACAAACTGAGCCGGTGTGGTGGCAAGGAGGTGCCGGATCACGTGGCTCTCCAACACGTGCCAGCGGTTGCGAATGTCGTCAAATCGGCCCTGTTTGACCAGTTGGCCGATACAAGACAACATGATTTTGCCGTCGTTTTCCGTAAGAGAATCATTTCCCTGGACAATGCGCCGTAGTCGCCCCATCAGAGCCGATGGTCTGGTGGGTGCGGGCGCGTCTTTAGGGTTTTTGAAGTTGTCACCCAGTACCTTATAAGGGCGGACTATACCCTTATCTGTGGAAAACTCACAAAACGCCTTGCGAAGGGCATTTCGGAGCATGAGGAACACGCGATAGAAGAAGCGCAGGCAGTATCGGAGCTTGGCACCGGGTCCGTTTGCGGTCCGTTCGATGAGCAGTAAACGGCACTTGGCAAGGCGTCGGGTGGCGGTTCGGACCGTTTGAGTGGTGTAGCCGGCGGCGGCGGCGATTTCGGCAAGAGAAAGAGCCAATACGCCCTTGTTGTTGGCGTGATCGGCCAGCACATCGTAGACACGTTTGCACGATTCCGGCAAGTCGCGCTCTACGACGTACCCCCCCTCAGTCTTCTTCAGCCGCGTTTGCAGTAGCCGGGGATAACCGGCCTTTGCGCGGACGGCCGCCGGCTCAACGTATGCCACCGACACCCCCTCTACCCGGTTGTGAGCGTTTGCGGTGCTTCTTGACCGTTGCGCGGAAGTGACTCGAAGGGGTAAGGGGCGAGGGCATCACCCCTCGCCCCGTGTGCACCATGTGGCGGATAGCCACAATCCGACCGTTACAAAGGGATAGCTGGAAAGGCCGGAATTGACAAGATATGAGTTCGCGTTCAGCGTTCAACTTCCCGCCCCTTTGTAACAAACATTACGTGTACCCTATCAGAAAAGCAGTACAGTGTCAAATTATCGACGATAAACAAGTACTACTTAGCGAACTGCTGAAAAGGGACATCAGTTCCGCCTAATTAGATCGATAGCACCGAATTGCATTGACTCACTGCATTGGATTTGACAAGATTTGATTGGGAGTGTGCATCATGAAGAAGAAGTCATGGCGAAAAGTCCGTATTCTAGCCCGAGGTAGCGTTCTCAAACACGCGAGAATCAATCGCGGCTTCTCAGCTCAAGCATTTGCCACTGTGGTTAATATCTCGAAACAGCAGGTGTATATGATTGAGAAAGGTACGAGCGGCACCAGCGAAGCAACAGCTGTAAGAATGGCAAAGATTCTCGGGAAAAGCTTTGCTGAGCTTTTCGAGATCGTCTGGCCGGACACCGAGAGCATGGAGAAGACTCTTAAAGAAGCTGAACGTGCCAACAGTCAGCTTGCTCTTGTCGACACTCATTGATGAGTGATCGAGCTCATAGCATTGACGACTTTCCCGGCCTGTCCTCTGACCAGTTCTATCGCCGTGTAAAGCTGTTGGAATCGGCCGATCTGCTGTCCACCTTTCGCGGCAAGTCCAATCGAATCCTCATATCTGAGCCCGATTCGCGCACTCTGAGCCGGTTCCTGGCCATCGAACAGAACAACCCGGATGCGGGTCTGCAATGGTGCTTAGAACGATTACGGTTTGAAGTGGAACACGAAAGAGCGGAAGAGCTACAAAACAACCTCACGTATGTTCACACTGAGGTCAAACAGCTGCGCAATGCACTGGTAAGATACCGGCGACACCCTCTCCGGCGTTTGTGGCGGCGTATGATGCAGATGGGGTCGGGCTTTAAGCGGCTTCGGCGCGGTAGCGCGGAACGGAACGAAACCAACGCGGAATCCTAAGACGAAAGTAGAGTGTCCTTTCTCTTTTTTGGGAAGCTACCGGACAGACATCCGATAATGGAAAGCTTCAAACCACTCTATGGATTCCAGGTAATGAGGCCATCCGTCGTAATCAAAGGCTAATCCACCAATGTCGTAATCATCCCACGTCCAAGATGGGCATGCCCTCCAATCGAGAGGACGGAAGCTCTCGCCTTCATGGCGAAGGAACGGTTCGTCAGAACAACGATAATCTTCGATATCTGTCTGAGGGAAATCAGTACGTCTAACGGAGCAGACAGCATGCCCTCGAGTCCAATCGTGGACATCCGTGAGGAGAAGCACAAGTGTGTCGTATCCCCAATGCCATTGGATGTAGGCAGCTAGCATGACAGCAAAATCGACACAATCACCGGACATAGATATCAGCGAATACTTAGGCTGTTGGACGAATCTGTCATCGTAGTGGTACCAATCCTTGTCTCTTACATCCTTAAGAAACTGGCGGGCTCCTTGGGCAGTTTGAGGATACAGTGGCTTCGACGGGTCTGTGAATGAGTACTCAATCGGCGGCGGTGGCGGCACGTAGGGCGCGGGCATGTAGCAACCAGATAACACAAGGACAACAATGAGAACAGCGCAAACCTTCATGGGTTCATTATACCGAGCAATTCACCTTCGGCCATGTCTTGAGACAGCCCCCCGTAGTGGTCGATGGTCGTTTCCGCTCGGGAATGACCTAACCAGTATTTGATCACCGCTATCGATCCCCCGGCCGCTTTGGTGTTCTGTGCCCACGAGTGGCGGAACATGTGAGGGTGAACACCGACGCGATTTGGATTCGGGCTCTCGATTCCGGCGGCCTGGGCCTTGAGGGTTACGATTTGTTCAAGGCGGCGAATGGTGATCGGCTGTGAGCGGCCCCTAGCGTCCTTGCGGCGGCTCGGGAACACATACCCCTTGAGGGTGGACCCCCTGAGAATTTTGAGGTCGCTGAGTAGGTCCGGGTACAGCTTGCCGAATCTCAAGGTTCGTTGTTTGTTTCCCTTGCCGATCACGGTAACGGTGCCCTGTCTCAAGTTGAAATCTGACCATTGAAGCTCTGCCGTTTCGCTGCCACGGGTGGCGAGATAGGCAAGGCACTTGACCAACACACGATCGCGCAAGATGAGCTCACCGGCTCGCTGTGTCTTGGTCGGTATGTCGGCATTGATGATCGCTTGGATCTGAGCGGGCGAAAGCGGGAATTCCGACGCTTGGTTGTGCTGGCGCGGTCGTGCACTCATGCTATCCCCCGTTCCGTTGGAAAGAATGCTTGGTACCCCTTGTGAAAACTGACAAGGACGGTTCCGACGGGCCCATTACGTTGCTTGGCCATGATAAGCTCAGAGGGCGACACCGGCGACTTTTGCTGCTCCTCAATCTCGTGATAGTCCTTGCGATAAAGAAGCATCACTACGTCGGAATCAATTTCCAGTGAACCCGATTCGCGCAAGTCAGACAAGCGCGGGCGCGAGCCTTCGCGGTCCTCTGGCTTACGGTTGAGTTGAGAGGCGGCAATCACCGGTACGTCCAACTCGCGGGCCAATCGCTTCAAGGACCGGGAAACATAAGATACGTCCTCTTGTCTGTTGCCATGCCGGATCCCCGCTTCGAGCAATTGAAGGTAGTCGATGAACACGGCGTCGAGCGGATGTTGTGAAGCAAGACGGCGGGCGCGGGCGCGGATCTCCAAAACATTGGCGCTGGCGTCGTCGTCGATGATGATTTTTGCCGGATCTAGCTTGGCGGCGGCTCCGGTCACGTTGCGCCATTGGTCTGTGGTCAACATTCCGGCCCGCATCAGTGAGAGGTTGACGTGCCCTTCGGCCGACATCATTCTGTCTAACAATGTCTCTTTTTTCATTTCCAGCGAGAAAAAAGCAATGGTCTTATTTTCTCGAATGGTTGCGTGGCGAATCATCTCAAGAAGAAAACTTGTCTTGCCAGTGCCCGGCCGTCCGGCAATGATACACAAGTCGGAATCCTGAAAGCCTCCGGTCATTTCGTCCAGCTTGGGAATACCTGATGCAAGGCCAGTCAACGCGCCGGAATGGCTTTGCAAGGATTCCAAGGCGTTTAGGCGCTCGTGAATGAATTCACTCACGAAAACGGCCCCTGAAATATTGCCCTGGTTGAGGTGGAATACAAGCGATTCCGCCTTGTCAAGTAGCGTTTCGGGTTCGCTGGCTTCATCGAATCCCATTTCGGCAATCCGGCCGCCCGCTTCGTGCAGCGAGCGTAGGATGTATTTCTGCTTCACGATGTCCGCGTAGTATTCGAGGCTGGCTGTTGTGGTCGTGCGGTCCAGCAGTTCGTTGAGATACGGCCGCCCGCCTGCCTTCTCCATCTCTCCTTTGTCCTCGAGTCGGCTTGCAAGCAAAACGATGTCCGAGGGCTTATCGTCTTCGAACAACTCGCGGATAGCGCGGAAAATGATTCGGTGGCGCCGCTCGTAGAAGTAGTCCGCCTCCAGCATGTCGACGAGAATCGGCAACGTCGATTCCGGCTCAAGGATCGCGGCACCGAGCACAACCTGTTCCGCTTCGATGTTCTTGGGGAGCTCGCGGACTGCCCGCCTATCGCTGCTTGGCATCAAAAGTCTCCTATTGTTGCGAGTCTCACACTGTTACAGGTTCACGCAGAACCTCAAGGGCGGCTTCAAGCATGACAACAGCGGCGGCGGTTTCGGCGAACGTCATAGGGCCGGTCGATGCTCCAACGTCTCCCTGTTCTCCGAAACTGGCCGACAAGATAGCGTCCCCGGATTCGTCGCGCTCGGCCTTCACCTGAACACCACAAACCCTAAAAGCATCATCCATGATATTCCCCCTTTCGCATCATTAGTGGGCTTTTGTTGCGAACAGCGGAATAGTGTCCCGTGTTCGCTTGTTGAAGCGCGATTGTGCGGCGGTCTGCGCGTGGTGCGCGGCGTCATGGGTCCAATCGGCTCCGGGTCCTCGACCATGTGCTGCA
>CAZISU010000074.1:0-11750 GCA_964541935.1 uncultured Planctomycetaceae bacterium
CCGTCCAGCAGTATCCGGCGGCTGTGCATGTCATACTCAAGACGCCGACCACGGGCTTCCACGTCGGGTTGCAGCTCCTGCGTCTTTGACCGTGCCCGCATTATCACCGGATTGCCCAGGGCCACGATGCGACGCGGCTCCAGGTCGTCCAGCCCCGGCTTGCCTTTCTTCTGTTTTTTGCTCTGCTTGGCGGCGGGTTTTTTGGCGCTGGTTTTTTTGTCAGCGGTTTTTTGTGCCAGATACACCGACAACAACTCGCAGTTGATCTGATCGGACTCACCCTTGGGGTAAAACCGCATCACGTCTACCCGATCTTCAAACGTGATCACGTTATCGACAAGATCGATGCGAAATGGTCCTTGGCAGTTGACCTCGATGGGCACGGTTTTCTTCGGAGTGACCTTTTGTTTTTTGGCGAGAGCGGCCGGCTTGGTGCCTTGCTTGTTTTTATCGGTCGCGGCCGCTTTATCATCAGCGGCGGGGATTTCCAGGTGGAACTCTTCGAGATGCTTTATCTCGATCAAGCGGATGCCGCCGACTTTCGGCCCGTGGCCCGGGTTCGAGGCCGCGGGGCCCTTGGCCTGTGCAAGCTTGATACGCATATCCTGCCCGCTGCCATAGTGCGGGCCGAAACGGAACTGCACCTTACGCGAAGTATGAACCTCGGTCTCGCTCATCGACAAATCGTCGGTAACGAAAATGAAGTCGTCCTCGTCGCCGGGTTTCGCCCCAAAGCTGAAGACAGTAACGCGGCCCAAGAGCCGCCCACCGATGAGCTTGCCGATCTTGGCCATCTTGAGGTCGAGCGCCTTGTCGAATTTCAGCAGGGCCCCTTGCGGGGCTTGCATGATAATCGGCGTCGCCCGTTGGTTGTCGTCGGCAGCATCCTCGTCAGCCTGCCTGAAGACCATCGTGCAGGGCGTAAGTTTCACCATCCCGTCGCCCTGATTTTCATACTCGCGAAACATCAGCTTGAACTGATCGCTCTGCAGAATCTTGGCCCCCTCGAGCTCCCAAGAACCAGGCGGAAAGACCTCTCGTAGTTCGGCCAGTCTGCGTATCGACTGGCTCCCTACCGCGACGCCGCTGTCAGTGCCGGCCGACTTTTTAGCAACCGCGGAAGAAGGCTCGATGAACGGCACGGCCATTAGTGCGTAGCACCAATATGCCACGACGACGATGGCAAAACTCGCGGCGATATAGAGTGTGCGTTGCATGGGGGTTAGTTGTGAGGTTTCAGGTGTCGGGTATCAGGTGTCAGTTATGGTTTGATTATATGTGAGCGTTTATGCCCATTCGGCATTTACTCATTCCTAATTCATTCTTCATTCTTAATTCTTAATTCGACGTTGCCGGCCCTCTCCCTATACTCAAACAACATACGCCTGAATAAGATCCTCCCAACGCATCTGCGCCTTGAGTATCATCTCCACGGTCTCGCGCACAGCTCCGAGCCCACCTGGCGTTTTTGTTACAAAACGGGCCGACTGGCGAACTTCCTCGCAAGCGTCTGCCACGGCCACGCCCAGGCCGACATTGCGGATCACGGACAGGTCGGGCAGGTCGTCGCCGATGTAACAGGTCTGCTGGGCCGCGATGCCCACCTCGTCGAGGATCGACTGCAAGGTGGCCAGCTTGTTGCCGGCGCCCTGACGCACGATCTCCACGTCCAGCTCGGCGGCGCGGCTACGGACGATCTGCGAACTTCGCAATGTGATAATCCCGAAGCGGTGGCCCGCCTTCTGCCAGAGCTTCACGCCCATCCCGTCGCGGACGTGGAATCGCTTGGTTTCGATCCCCTGGTTATCGTAAACCAAGCGGCCGTCGGTCATGACCCCGTCGACATCCGAAAGGATGAGTTCGATCGATTGGCAAATGGTTTCGAGTTTTTTAGTGTCTTGCATCGATTGATTGCACGTCGGTCGCAAGCGACCGGGCTAAACATGATTGTTGTATTGTTTTACTGTTTGGCCATCACGCGGAGCGTGATGAGTACAGACGCGGCCCATCGTCGGGCGATATGAGTTCGTCGTTTATCACTTTCTCTTCCTTGGGCAACAACTCGACCACGTCGGTAATATCAATCAGCCCGGCCGGTCGACCGGCGGTGTCGACAACCGGCAGTTCGCTAATCTTGCGGCGAGCCATGGTGTCTACCGCGTCGCTAACGAGCGTGCCCAACTGCACGGACAAGGGCGCGGCCGTCATTACGCGGCTGATGGGGATGTCGAGCTGCGGATCGCGTCGCTGTTCGAAGAGCCTGGCTAGGTCGCTATCGGTAAAAATGCCCGCGAGCATGCCACGCTCGTCAACCAGCATAATGGCCCCGCTGCGGCGGCCGGGCAGGCTGACGTTAACCAGCACCTCGCGTACCGTCTTCTCTTGATCGGCAACGCGGCAGCAGTCCAACGCGCGCATAAGTTGATCGACTCGACTGAGACGTTGTCCCAGGCTGCCGCCGGGATGAAAGCGGGCAAAATCCTCGCGGCAAAAGCCTCGCATCTGGCTGGTTACCAGGGCCAAGGCGTCGCCCAGGGCCAGCATGGCCGTGGTGCTCGTGCTGGGGGCAAGACCCAACGCGCCGGCTTCTTCCAGTTGGCCCAGTTCTAAAACGACCGTGGCAGCACGACCCAGCGTGCTATCCGACGCGGCCGTGATGGCCACAATCGGCACCTTGGCCTCGGCCAACATGGGCAACAGCCGCACAACTTCCTCGGTTTCGCCGCTTTGTGAAAGCATTAGAACCACATCGTCGCGACGCACGCGGCCCAGGTCGCCGTGTACCGCCTCGGCAGGGTGCAGACAATGTGCGCGGGTGCCGGTGGAAGCCAGCGTGGCCATGATCTTCTGACCCACCAGCCCGGCCTTGCCCATGCCCGAGACAATTACACTGCCGCGACAATCGCACAGGTAGCGCAGGGCGGCGCAGAAATTCTCGTCCAGGCGTTGGGCCAATTGCGCCAGCGTGCGGCTTTCCAGCAGAATGATCTCGCGGGCGTGGCGGAGTTTTTCGAAATCGCTCAGCTCGGCGTACTCCAGCGGCGGGCTTTTGCAAGCGGGTTCGCTGCTCATCTGTGCGTCATCCTTGACTATAGTGATGTGGCAGTCTAATCATGCGTGTAGATTGGGACGAGCGATTGTAATCTTTGCAAGAATCTGGGGCAACGCAGATCATTACACTATGTTATCAATCGTGTATAAAGTTCACGGCGGGGCTTGTCCCCGCGTTTCCTGGGGCGTAAAAATTACCCAACCCACCATCTCTCCCCACAGTTCCAGTAAGGTAGACTTCGCTAGGTCAAACTCTGGACAGACCGGAATGCAAAGGCTGTGCCAAACCCCGCCAATTTAACCATCCCACTAGCGAATCGCCTCAATTTGCGGTAATATTGCCGGATTGTCGATAACCCGTAGAGAGCCGGAGTTGTTCCGGACTAAATATCTAAACGAGTCACCCGGGGTTGTCCCCGGCCCCCCAGGAGAAAGAAAATGATCGTTACGACGACCGAACTTTTCAAACATGCCTACGGTAAATACGCCATCGGCGCCTATAACATCAACAATCTCGAGCAGACGGTTGGGCTGTTCCGTGGCAACTTGGGCAAAACGGCCGCCAACGACGATCCCACCGACGACGCGAAGAGCGCCCCGTTCATCATCCAGATCTCTCGTGGCGCCCGCGGCTACAGCGACAAGCGATTCCTAGAGGGTCTGATCCGCTCGGCCGAAGCGGTTTTCCCCGACGCCATTTTCGCCGTGCATCTCGACCATGGCACCGAAGAGGCCTGCTACGATTGCATCGACAGCGGCTTCTACAGCTCCGTCATGATCGACGCCTCGCACGAGAAGTTGGAAAAGAACATCGAGATTACCAAACGCGTCGTCGACCGCGCCCACGCCAAGGGCATTGTGGTCGAGGCCGAACTCGGACAACTCGGCGGCGTCGAAGAAGACGTCGTTGGCAGCGTCTGCCTGACCGAGCCGGAAGAAGCCGAGAAGTTCGTCGAAGAAAGCGGTTGCGACTCGCTGGCTATCGCCATCGGCACCTCGCACGGCGCCTACAAGTTCTCCGGCGGCCAAGGCCTGCACTTCGACGTCCTCGAAAAAATACAAAAAATCCTGCCCGAGGGCTACCCACTGGTCATGCACGGTTCGTCCAGCGTTCCGCAAGAATGGGTCAAACGCGTCAACGAGGCCGGCGGAGCCCTGAAGGGCGCCAGCGGCGTGGACGAAGCGCAATACCTGCCAGCCGCCAAGATGGGCGTCTGCAAGATCAACATCGATACCGACGGCCGTCTGGTGTGGTGTGCCGTGTTGCGAGAAACCTTCCGCGACAAGCCCGAAGATTTCGACCTGCGGACCTCCGGCAAACTTTTCATGCCCGAATACGCCGGCTACATCATCCACAAGAACGAGATGTTCGGCTCGGCCGGTCAATTGGAATCGGCCCGCGCGGCGATTGGCAAATAACATCGGATGTAGGGTGCGTCCGCGACGCACCACGAACTACGTAACCGCAAAGAATTACGAAAAGCCCGCCTGCCGTGATGGCACGCGGGCTTTTTTCGTAGGGTTAGGTAGCCGTCCGGGCAGCGCGGGGACAAGCCCCGCCGCTAACATTTGTTTGCTATCTTAAAACGTTAACCACTCGATCCCGTCTTTGTTGGCGCGGAACTTTTTGGCTCGAATGCTGGATCCGGGCCCTTCTTCGTAATAGACGATCAGGACCGAGCCGTCCTTGAGCTTGACCATGGACGGATAGGCGCCGATTACACCGTCGACCATGACGTTCTTGCTCCACGTCTTGCACTCGTCCAGGCTGTAGTGCAGGCTGGTCTTGGGCAGGCGGTGGGCCAGCAGGATGATATCGTCGTTCGTACGCAGCAGGAACGGGCAATGGGCCGCGAAGCCGATGGGTTTCGAGACCGTCCAGCTTTCTCCGCGGTCTTTCGACACGCTGTAACAGGCTTTGGCCCGCAAAACGGCATATAGGGAGCCGTCTTTGAGCTCGATGAGGTCGGTCTCGGCGTCGAGTCGGATGCCGCCGTTGTCGATGTCGACCACTTTTTTCCAGGTCTTGCCGTTATCGTCGCTGAGTCCGATAGCGCCGTAGGCCGTTTTATCACCTTCGGCATACAGGCCCAGAGCCAAGCGGCCGTCGGAGAGGACGCGGATGGGCGAGCTGACGTAGTAGTCCTTGTAAATGATCCGCGGCTTTGACCATGTCTTGCCCATGTCGCTGGATTCGATCATTGACGTTCCCTCGCAGGTCCAGCGTTTTCCCGCGGTCTTCGTGGGAATTAGCGTGAAGAACGTACAGAGCAGTCGTCCGTCGGGCAGTTGCACGATCGACGGGTCGCGGTCGTCGTTGGGGCCGTCGTAGAGGGTCTTGGCCGGGGTCCATGTTTTCCCCTCGTCGCTCGACATGCAATATGAAATCCGCCCGCCCTTGGGCAATTTGTCGTTGGGCAGGGCCACGTGTCCGTAGCCGGCATAGAAGACGGCCATCAAGCGTCCATCGTTCAAGCGGCAGACGTCGGGGAAGGCCTCGTAGG
This sequence comes from uncultured Planctomycetaceae bacterium, assembly GCA_964541935.1. GTDB lineage: Bacteria > Planctomycetota > Planctomycetia > Pirellulales > Thermoguttaceae > JAFGTN01. The sequence continues at coordinate 5,556 of CAZISU010000074.1, forward strand.
CGCCCGCGCCGGCGTCTTTGCAGACCGTGACGAAGTTGGGCGGCGGAACTTTGAACTCACCGGCGGCTTTCTTCGAGTTGCCGGTGACGGTGATGTCTTTGACCTCGACAAGGCCTTGTCCGGCATAGAAGCCGATGCGGCCGGCGGGGCCGGCCGGCGATTTTGCCTCGTAGAGCAGCTTGCCATTGAGTGAAACGGCCAGAGTATCTCCATGGCGTTCGAGCTTGGCGGTGTGCCACTTGCCGGCCGGTTTATCGAGGTTGCCGACGCGTTTGATTTCGTTCCAAGAGTTCATTTTGTCCGAACGTACCAGAATCGCTTGGGCACGGTCCAGATGAACGTAATCGAAATTCTCGGCATCGGTGGCTCCGATCACAAACCCACAGGCCAACACGCCATCGGCTTGCGGCTTGACCTTGAATTTCGCTTCGAGGGCGACGTCTTTCCACTCTAGCGGCAGAAAGACCGCGCGGGCCGGTTCGCGGCGTCCGTCGAGCAGCAGGCGGCCGTCTTTGATCTGTGCCGTATCGTCCAAAAACTTCCACTGCCCGGCGGCGTCCGGGGCCTTCAGATCGATGGATAGCTCGTCGGCACAAAGCCGGGCGGGGGGAGTCGATAAAACAGCACACATGCCCAGTGTGATAACCAAAGCTAATGACGTTGACTTGCGGTTCATCTCGCTCGTGCTCCTTGGGTTAAGGTGGGATAACGTGGGGGGGTAGTTTTTCGCGTCCAGTCGTTCATTGTAATGATCCGGTGCATGGGGCACATGCTGTGGGAGCGGCAATGTGGCTAATTTTGCCAAAATAATCCCGTTGCGCGAGACAGGTATAGCCAGAGGGTGGGGGAGAATAGAGTGTGGGTGTGAGTGAGGTTGTGGCTATGAAAAACGCATGACCGCGGTGGCAAACTGCGCAATACTTAACGCCACAACGCGTCCCATTAACCGGCAGATCCTCTACAAGCCGACGTTTAAGGTATCTATCTGCACCGCATCGGCCGTAATCGGGCTAGCTCCAGGCGAGGCCACCTTGAAGCCGGACAGTTAGGAGCATGCCATGTCCTGTGCGCAATTTCGCCGCCCGTTGGCCCTTTGTTTTTTGTCTGCCTGTGCGTTGTTTGCACAATTCGGTATCGTGCAAGCGCAAGATGCCGAGCAGGAACCGACGTTGCCCGAGGTTCTCGTGCAGCCGCAGCGGGAATCGGTGAGCGAGGAGCCCAGCACAGGTTCCGTGCCCACAACGGCTCCCAGCGCGGCGGGCCCTTACGATCTGCCCGGCAGCTATCCCAACCTCAAGCAGCTCAAGTTCGACAATTTGAACTCGATCACGCGTTCACGGACTTCTATATTCGACGACCCGCCGCTGACGACGATCATCCGGCCCGAGGATCTGCGCGAGCGGCAGCCACGCAACATGGTCGAGGCCATCGAGGGCGAGGTGGGCGTTAGCGTGCAGCGTACGGGGGCCGGCCAGGCGTCGCCTTTCATTCGCGGTCTGACTGGGCCGCAGACGTTGATTCTGGTCGACGGCATCCGCATGAACAACTCGACGTTCCGTTTCGGGCCGAACCAGTATTTCGCCACCATCGACCCCGGCATGATCGAGCGTATCGAGGTCGTGCGCGGGCCGCAATCGGTTCTGTGGGGCGCCGATGCGATCGGCGGGGTGATTAACGTCGTGACCCGCAGCGCCGACACCAACTTCAACTATCACGGCGGGCAGTTCATCGAACGTTTCCGCACCTCGGACAGCGGTCCTTATACGCGCATGAACGTCGAGGGCAGCGTGAGCCGCATGGGCCTGTTCGGCGGGGCCAGCTACTTTGCGGCCCAGAACCTGGACCGTGGCGGCGGGCTGGGGCCACAGCCGTTTACCAATTACGACCAGTACGGGGCCGACATTAAGTTCGACTATGCACTGAGCAACACGCAGCTCTTGACCGTGGCCTTGCAACACTTTGAGCAACACAACGTACCGCGGACCGATAAGTGGCCCGGCGAGTCGCGACGCTTCGACCCGCAGATGCGCGACCTGGGCTATATCCGCTGGCAGGGCAATAACTATGGCGGTTTGCTGTTCGACCGCTACTCCTTCACGGCCTCGTTTCAACGCATGGAAGAGCGGAGCTTGAAACGCAAGCCGCCCACGGGGCCGAACCTGGATATCGGCGACTTCGATTGCGGCACCACGGGGCTGGGGTTCGTGTTGGCCAAGGAGCTGGGTTGGATCGGTACGCTGACCTACGGCGTGGATTGGTATCACGACGAGGTGAATGCCACGAAGAGCCGTTACAGCAACTTCACGGGCGAGTTTATCAAGTCGCTCGTGCCGCAGTTCCCGTCGGACAGCTACTACGAACAGGTCGGCACGTATTTGCAATGGCAAACCGACATTACCGAGCGGCTGGCGTCTACGGCCGGCGTGCGGTTTTCAAATATCGACGCCGGGGCCACGGTCGATAATTTCGATACCACGGACCCCAATTTTCCCAACGTCGATCCCATCCTCATGCCCATCGCGCCCAGCTTCCAGGATTGGACGGCCAGCATCGGGCTGACTTACAAGTTGCTCGACAACGTCAATTTGGTGGGATCGATTGCCGAGGGGTTCCGCCCGCCCGACCTGGACGAACTGACCACGGTTTCGGACAACGTCTACGACAACGGCGTCGATCTGCCGTCGATCGGACTGGCGCCGGAGACGAGCATCAACTACGAGGTGGGCTTGAAGTTCAACTTCCCGCGGCTGCGTGGGCAGATGTTCTGTTTCTGGAACAACCTGCACGATTTGATCCAGCGCGATCTGGTGTTGGAGAAGGACGATATCCAGTACTACCGGCGGCGGAATATCGCCGAGGCCACCGTGCAGGGCTTCGAACTGACCGGCGAGTATCTGTTAGACACACGTTGGAGCGTGTTCGGCAACTTCTCAACCATCTATGGACAGGATATTTCGACCGACACGCCCATGCGTCGCATCCCGCCGCGACAGGGCATCTTGGGCTTGCGGCGCCGCGACCGGGAGGATAACAACTGGATCGACATCTACGGCTGGTTCGTGGCCCGTCAAGATCGGCTCAGCCCGGGCGACATCCGCGACTCGCGTATCCCCGACGGCGGCACGCCCGGCTACGCCACGCTCAATATCCGCTACGGTCGTATGATCGGATGCCGACAGCGGATTACCCTAGGGTTGGAGAACATCACCGACAAGCTTTATCGGGTGCATGGCTCGGGGGTAGATGGGCCGGGGATTACTGGGGATATTGGGTATGAATATCAATTTTGAGGGGTGAGAGATAAGGGTATCTCATGGCTCTTGAACGTTCTTGGGTCGCAATACACACATAAAGATGCCGTAATCAGCCCGTTGGCAATTCAAGTGAAAGCAAGCAGTTTCCAAACCTCGGCCAAATCCACATCGCTTACATTCCCTTCCTTACGTCAGGTTTCCTTTTGGAATTCAATAAAGTTAGATTACAGTCTCTTGTATTTGCAGTATGTACCTTCAGCATCTTGGTATTGCAATTCATTGTCGTTCAACTCAGTTACTTCAAAGGATATTTCTTTCCACAAAAGCTCTCTGATCTCTTTCAAATCTAAATTTGCATGTGTAGGGATCATGACAAGCGTGTTTTGATACATGTCCCAGTCGCCACCGACCTCGACACAACACTCTGTATCATCAACCAATACGATTATATGGTCTATAAATGTGCCATCCCGAAAGAAGGCTTGCTTACTTCGGAGATCTTCATCCTCACATTTCCAGCTGCCATCTGCCAGTATGGAGTGTGCAGGACTTTTCGCTCCTAAAAATGCCCAACGCATTCGAACGGTTGTGTGACGAATACATTCATCGTGATCCGCAACTAAAATCGGAGGAACAATGCAATCTAGTCGACTGGACAGATCGGCAGCGATACTACATGCTCCTTCCAGAAAGCGCTTCTTACGCAACTCCTGTTCAAATTCTGAAAGGTCAAGCCATTCATCCCGGATAACAGTCTCATGAGATGTCCATTGCCGCTCCCACAATTCTTCTATCCATTTGTCTGACATTGTGACGTCGGGTAAAGGCCAATCACCGAATGAATAGTGTCCATATTCTTCGGTTTCATTCAGGAAAGCATCCGCCGACAAAATCTCTGGGGAATCGTCGGCTGCGATTATTACGTTTCCGTAGTCCACATTACAATCCAGGGCAAACCGACAATTTCGATGGTTCTCAGAGAATCGGACAATGCTTTTTTCAACTAAACTTGATAGAGTCTTGAGGATTTCGTTCATATGCATCAACTCCAAACTCTTCCCCAGAAACTCGACTACGCACAGACTTCAATAACGGGGCGTTGCTGTAATCAGCCCGTTGGCAACCCAAGTGGAAGCTAGTACGCCGATGAAGTAAAGAGGGCCGCAGATTGAGAGGTTCTCGATTTCGGCAGCTATGCCAACGAGGGCGATAAGGCCCAGGAGCCCAATCCCGGCCGTATACAAGGCCATGCCCTGCCGGGGCCAGCCCACATCGCAACGGAACACGGACGTACAGGGTATCGACAATAGCACAAGCCCCAACGCGGCGACAATAAAGGTGGCATTGGCGACGATCAAACCCGCGACAAAACACGTAACCGCGCCCAACAGGCATAAACCGAAGAGGTTAGCCCCTTTGGTTTGGTCCGCCGAGAGCACGTACCGACCGAAACGGTCCAGCCGCAGCAGCAGATTGAAAAGCGGGTCGGCCAGCCAGGAAATAAATACAAAGGCGATGTAGGCGAACGCGATCAATCCCAAATATGGTGCGAGCGCCGGCACCTTTTCGCCGATCGTGCCCAGCGAACGATAGCCCAGGTAGAGTCCGATGATCAGGCCCCATTGCATCTTCATGCCCAACTTACTGACCCAGAGGAAGTAGCCCAGCACGAGCCGATAAAACGGATTGCGGGCTTTGAGCGCGAGAACCATGCCCTGGCGGGCCCAATCCAGGCCGGGGTCCAGGCGTAGGGCCTCGCGGAAATATTCTTTGGCGCGGCGGTATTCGCGCTGTTCGAGCATGGCCCAGCCCTGGTTGGCTTGGCTCATGGCGTCCTCGGGATCTTGAGCCATGGCGTCTTCCAACGTGGCCGTGGCCTCAGCCTTGCGGCCGAGCTTGATGAGCGCCATGGCGCGGGCGTTGGCGCAGCGGGTGTCTTCCGCATCGACTTGCAGCCCCTGGTCGGCGGCAGCCAATGCCTGCGACCAACGTTCGGTGGAGTATTCGATCATCGCCAACAGCCCCCAGCAATCGGAACTATAGGGGTTGAGCCGCACGGCTTCTTCGATCACCGCGCGGGCTTCCTTCTCGCGGTTGCGTCGGCAGAGCACGTTGGCCATCATGTAATGCGTGTACCAATCGTCTGGGGCAAGATGGATTGCCTCCTGCGCTTCGCGTGTGGCTTCTTTGTAGTCCTCCCTTTGCGACAAGCAAATTGCGAGCAAACTGTGAGCACAGGCCAACTGCGGAGATTCCGTCAGCACACGCCGCAGTTCGGCCTCGGCCGGTTTCCACTTGGATTGTTCGATTAGAAATTGCGCGCGGGCAAGTTGGTTGTTCATTGCAGTTTCAGGTATTTAAGGATATCGTCGTAGGTTCCGCCCTGGTTGGAATAGAGGGCATAGTTTCGCGCCGTGGCGAACCAATCTTTGGTGCTGGGTTTGACTTTTTTTACCGCGGCAACCAGATCGCGTGTTTTGAGCGGTTCGGGGATGCCGGTTTTCATGGCGGCGGCCAGTTTGGCCTCGATGGCCAGATCGACGACGGCCTTCAAATCGGCCCCGGAAAAATCGCGTGCTTTATTGGCCACGGCCGCGTGATCGATGTCGGCCGAGGGCTTGCCGTGACAGAGGATCCGCAAGACTTCGGCGCGGGCCGAGACGTCCGGCGGAGGCACGAAGAGGATACGGTCGAAGCGGCCCGGACGGCGGAAGGCGGAGTCCATGTGCCAGGGCGCGTTGGTGGCGGCCAGGATCAAAACCCCGTCGTTGGTGCTGTTCACGCCGTCCAACTCGGAGAGGAACTGGTTGATCAGATGCCGCCCGGCGCTGCCCTTCATGTCGGTGCGGCTGGCGCCGAGGGCGTCGACCTCGTCGAAAAACAAAACGCAAGGCCGGTTGCGGCGCGCGCTTTCGAACAACTCGTGCAGGTTTCGCTCGCT
>CAZISU010000075.1:0-11647 GCA_964541935.1 uncultured Planctomycetaceae bacterium
AGCATTTCCGCTGTTGTTTGGTATGGGATTGCGTAGTTATAGCATGAGCCCGGCTTTTATCCCTACAATCAAGCAGTTGGCGAGCCGAATTACCCAGGAGCAGACGCGAAAAGTCTTGCAGCGTGCCTTGCAGATGAAGTCTGCTCGTCAGGTTGAGCATTTTATGGACAGATACCTTGAGAACACTGCCCCAGACCTAATGCTTATGGAGTCCAAGTGAGGATGGGAGGAGCATGCCCTCCGAACGACAAATCCTTGGTCGGAAAGCGGCTATGGTACGCAGGTTTCGATGCTCAAGATGATGTTAGTGTCGGAGATGATCGCGGTTGACATGCCACATGGTACTGCAATACGCGTCGCATCAAGGTCGGTCGAGCTTATGCCAATCTATATAGTGGATTGAGGGCAATGCCGCGTATAGATTATCTTAAAACGACAGTGAAACTGGCCAACTTTTGACCACTTGGGCCATTATCCAAACAGGCCAGAGGTGCGTGGATAACTTCGTTAAAGAAAAAGGCTCACCTGCCCGGTTCCTGGGGGCTAGAATCAAGTAAGCTTAAGGTCATTCCCCGCTTCACCAATCGTCATTTGGTCTACGGTTGGCACGGCATTTGCAATCACATAAGTTGCCTTCCAGATGCGGACAGACTGGTGGCCACGGATGCCGACTCGGGACTCATGTCGGCGCTGCTGTATTTGCGAGGAGACATAGGAACCATGGCGACTGTCACTAGAACGGAAAAACGCACGAAAAATAAACTTCAGCCCCTGGGCGACCGGGTGCTTGTCGAGCGAGAGGAGTCCGAAGAGAGAACTGCCGGGGGAATTGTGCTACCTGACAAGGCAAGGGACAAATCCAAACGAGGAAAGGTCCTTAGCGTCGGCAACGGCAAGCTCAATAAGGACGGAAAGAGGATTCCGCCCACGGTCAAGCTCGGCGATCTGGTTCTGTTCAGCGGATACTCTGGAGAGGAAATCAAGTTTGATGGCAAGGAGGTACTGTTGATCCGAGAGGATGACATCCTAGCCGTGATTAGGAACTAACAAATCAACCGTCAGGCCGGCAGAGTAAGAGCCTATCCGAAGTCGCCGGGCTTCGGATAGGCTCTGAAAACGGCCTGGCGGACAAAATATACCAACCATATTTACAGAAGGGAAACAAGCATAATGGCAGTCAAAACGATTGCTTTCGGTCAGAACGCTCGTGATAGCATCAAAAAGGGTATCAGCAAGTTGTCCCGGACCGTTAGGATAACGCTCGGTCCTAGAGGCCGCAATGTAATGCTCTGGAAGAGCTTCGGTTCACCGACCGTCACTAAAGACGGTGTCACGGTGGCCAGGGAAATTGACCTGGAAGATCCCCTTGAGAACATTGGGGCGCGCATGGTACGTGAAGTTGCCGCGAAGACAAGTGATGTGGCCGGTGATGGCACCACTACCGCGACCGTCCTGGCCGAGGCTATTTTCAATGAGGGTCTTAGGGCGGTCGCTGCAGGGGTCCGGCCTATGGGACTGAAGCGAGGAATCGAGAAAGCGGTAGAGGATATCACCGAGAAGCTTACGAAAATGTCGATTCCAGTCAAGAATCATAAGGAAATGGCGCAAGTCGCGTCTGTCGCCGCTAACAACGATTGCCGGATCGGTAACCTGATCGCGGACGCTATGGAAAAGGTCGGCAAGGACGGTGTCGTCCTGGTCGATGAGGGAAAGACCCTGGAGACGGAGGTCGACTGGGTCGATGGCATGCAGTTTGACAAGGGTTACCTGTCGCCGTACTTCGTGACTGAGGCAGCCAAGATGGAGTGTGTCCTTGAGGATCCCTACATTCTCATTCACGAGAAGAAGATCTCCAATATCAAGGATTTGCTGCCCATTTTGGAGGCGATTGCCAATGCAGGTAAACCGCTTTTGCTCGTCGCAGAGGACATAGACGGGAAGGCGCTGGCCACGCTTGTGATTAACATGCTCCGCGGCACTTTCAAGTGTTGTGCGGTCAAGGCTCCGGGCTACGGCGACCGCCGCAAGGCCATGTTGGAAGACATCGCCATACTGACAGGCGGCCAAGCTCTGTTCGAAAGCTTGGGTGTCAAGCTGGAGAACGTGAAGCTTACCGACCTGGGGCGTGCCAAGAAGGTAATCGTGGACAAGGACAACACTACGATCGTCGAAGGGGCCGGCAAAACCGCTGAAATCAAGGGCCGTGTGCAACAGCTCCGCCGCGAGATTGAGAAAAGCGATAGCGATTACGACCGCGAGAAGCTGGAGGAACGGCTCGCCAAGCTTTCCGGCGGTGTGGCCCGGCTCAAGATTGGCGCCAGCACGGAGTCTGAGATGAAGGAGAAGAAGGCCCGTGTTGAAGACGCCGTACACGCTACCCGTGCAGCCATCGATGAAGGCATTCTTCCAGGCGGCGGTGTGGCGTTGCTGCGAGCAATAGCTTCTTGCAAGCCGGTAGGTTTGAACCAGGATGAGGCGACAGGCTACAACATCGTGCTTCGTGCGTGCCGGGCTCCCACGTATTGGATCGCAAACAATGCTGGTAAAAACGGCAGTGTCGTTTGCGAAAAAATCATCGAAGGCAGTGGCCACTACGGCTACAACGCCGCGATTGACAAGTACGAAGACCTGGTTGCCGCCGGGATTATCGACCCGACCAAAGTCACCAGGACCGCGTTACTGAACGCGTCTAGCGTCGCCACTATGCTGTTGACGAGCGATGCTATTATTGCCGATAAACCGAAGCCAAAGAAGCACGAAGGCAACGGACACGGCGATGAGTACGACAGGTATTGAAATCAACGGAGAAGCAGTTGTAGGTTATGAGAAACGTCATGACAATGCGAACAATCAGTTGCTGTATCATTGTGTTTGCGAGTACGGCACTCCTTTTCGGGGACGCGCATTCACGCACCGCGGTCTTTATCCCAGATCCCGACCACCTTTGGATCGACGAGTCTGCGATGCCGCCTGTTGACATGCCACACGTTGCATACGTATCCGATCCGGGGTACAACTCAGCAGCAACCAAGCCGCACACGACGCAATCGGGGTACTCTTCACCGTACATGAACCAGCCGTTAGTTCCGTACACCGACTCCCCATATACACCTCCAACGTGGGCATCACCCTGGAATCGTGGCTATTCGACGTACGGAACACCTGCGTATGACCCACTGCCACCCATACCAACGGGCCCACCTCGCAGTCCTTTCTACGTGGAACCGCACGGCCAGAACTGGGTTCCGAGCTCTAGGCCCTCGGCTTTCCCGGTGCGGCAAGCGCCCATCCGAAAGCCTTTCTCGGACTATCGTCCTCAGCCGGTGATCAGTCCGTATATGTATTTTCATTACGACGACCCTTTCGGCGTGCCAGACTACTACTTCATGAAACCGCTGCTGGAAGAGCAAAAGTTAGAACAGCCCTGAGTTCTGAACTCATGAACAACTCGACAAGGAATGATTCGCGCCGGATCGGTCCAATCTCACCCTTGCGGCGGAAGTAGAAAATCATACCGACTGCCTGGAAACCGAGTGACCGGTTCGGAACAATCCTCAGGGCTACCTATCTACTGAGAGTTCCGGACGCGCGGCCCACTCCGTCCAGCCGGCGTCGTACCACTTCACGTTGCTGTAGCCTAGAAGTTGTCTAAGGACGAAATACGTCTGGCTGGCCTGATGGAGTCGGTGCCAGTTTGTCAGTACCGAGGAAGTATGCCCGCCAAACGCGGACGCGCTCGGCTTGCGGCTCGGGGAGCGGCTCGCGCCGTAGTGAGACCGGCTTGAGACAACGATCCAGGAAACCTTGTATTCCGTCGGTAAGCATGAAGACATTTTGAAAGCCAAGACGGGCCAGGACGTCGCGGGCCTGGGCCGGGTGAGTCATGCCGTTAGAATAGAGGACAACCCGGCCCTGGTTTTTGTAGGGGGCCAGATAGTCGATCAACTCCGCAAGCGGCACGTTTACCGCGCCGGGTATGTGAAATGCCCGATACTCGCCTGGCGGGCGGACATCGACCACGATCAAGTCCTGCTCGCCCTGCATGAGCGCGTCGGCGAGTTCTTCCGGCTCGATGTGGTCCTCGGCACCTTCGACCGCTTCGAGCAGTGCCTGCTCGGACGATGCCCCGGCCGAGGCCATGCCTGCGGCGCCGGGCTTGTTCGGCAGAATGAACACCGCCACTGCAACGATTATCAGCACGAGGCTGAACGCACGCAGGAACATCGAGTGCAGATATTTTCCACCGCTCCCGCCATCGCCGCCGACTCGGCGTTCTATCCACTCGGCGAAGTAGAAGGCCCCTACGGCCGCCAGCGTGAACAACAACGCGAACAGGCCTCGCGACAGACCGAAGGCCATCAACACGGTTCCCTTGCCCAGTAGCCCGGCGGTCAGGCCGTAGGACTCGTTGTAGACGATCGTACCGATTATCACGCCAACAAGGAACACCAGCGCATCGAGCTTACCACTGGCCAGGCCAACCGCTGCAGTGCCCGGGCACCAACTGCTAAGCACAAAGCCCACGCCGAAGATTAGTCCACCAACTATCTGCGCGGCGTAGAGTGTCGGCAGGATGTAGACCTGGCTTTCCAGATCATTCCAGCCCAGGGCCACGACCAGCGAGAGGCCGAGCATGGCGGTAATCAAGGCCGTGAACATGACCTTCAGCACGGTCATGTCTCGAAAATAGAAGATCCCGGCCAGCTTTCGGGAGCTACCAAAGCCCGCCCGTTCCAGGGCAAAACCGAACAGCAGTCCGACGATTATTGCGGCCAGGAAGGTTCTGGCCGAAGGGGCGGTCACCAATTGGTCGATTCCATAAAAGGTCTTAATCATGCCACTGTCTCCTTACAAAATAGGCCGCCGCGTAGCCGCCGGCGAATACACACAGCATGAAGACGATACTGCCGTTTGCCAGCAGGGCCCCGCCGGTCAGTGCTTGGCCGGACGTACACCCACCGGCCAGTGCGCTGGCGTAGCCGACGAGAATCCCGCCGGCTATGGCAAGCACGAGCCGTGGCACGGCGCCGAAGGCCTTGCCGCGTTCCACACAAAAATTCATCCGCCTGGCAAGCACGGCCGAGAACAATCCGCCCAAGAAGGTCCCCACGAACATGAAGACCAGGTAGTAACGCAGCGGATTTGCTCCGTCGGCCAGATACTTTTGGCCAAAAAATTCGCTGGCCTGGGTATGTGCGGGAGCGACCAGGTTTTCGAGCAATGCACCGCAGCGGATCGGCACGGCCGAGGCTCCCAACCCCGCCCCCAGGATTAAGAACGAGGCCAGCAAAGCGCCGCCCAGCAGCAGGCCGGCCAGGTATGGGTTCCAGTAGGGCTTGGGGCTGCCGTCGCCTTCGGCCACTTTTGCGTTGGGGTTCTCGTTCATGAATTCTGTCTCCGTGGAATTGGGGTGCCTTGAGACGCGATCGGAGTTTTTCCGAGAAAGAAGTCTAACACCCGGCGCTCTTTCTCTTCTTCGGCCCACTACTTGGAGTGCCGACCGGCATGCTCGTTGGCGGCGAAACGGTGCGTGGATGCGGAGTCCCTGCGGGAACGGCCGTGCCGCCGACTGGTTGAGCACCCGCGCCAGGGCCCGCTTCGTTCCAGTAGGCCTCCAACCCGCCGAAGAGCACTTTGATGTCCCTCTGCGTCTTTTGCGAGAGGATCCCGCCCACCATCAGCGCCAGCGAGCCGTCGCGACATACGACGATCAACGATCCGGCGCCCGTCAGATAGGCCGGGTTGTTCATCAGTTCCGCAACGTCCACGTTCTCCGAACCCGGCAGGCTGTAATCGGCAAAATGCTGCGGTGGGCGGATATCAACAAGCTGAAACGTGCCCGGCAGATCCATAATCAGACGTTTTAGTTCCGCCGCGGAAATCCGCTCGGCCAGTCGGGTGTCGCGTTTCGGCGTGGTGCTCGCGGCGCCGGCGGCCTTGGCCTCGAAGACGGGCAGCCCAGCTTTTACCCAAGCCTCGCCGCCCCCGCCCATGCTGGCGACGTGCTGGAAACCTTGTCGCTGGAGAACACCGACGGCCAGGCTGCTTCGGTAGGCGCTGTTGCAGACGGCAACGATCCGTTGCGTCTTGTCGAGCTTGCCTGCCTTTTTGGATAACTCGTTGAGCGGAATATTAACGACCGTACCGATTCGCAAGGCCATCCACTCGGAAGGAAGCCGCACATCAACCACGATCGGGGACTCGGGCGTTTGCATCTGTGCGTACAGCTCTGCAGGCGCAATCATTTCGTTTTTCACAAGCGGCAAACCGGCCTTTTTCCAATCATCTAACACAACGCACCGGGGCTTGTAGCCTACGCGCTGGAGCCGGTAAAGGGCCTCTTTAATTTCCTCGGGGCTGCCGGTGAGCACGGTGTTGGCATCCCACGGGACCATGATCCCGGTCCACGTCTCGAATCGGCCTCGCAGCGCGATGTTGACCGAGTTGGGGATATGGCCCTCGGCAAACCGGCCGGCGTCGCGGACATCGATGACAAAGTATTTTGCCGGATCGGTCAACTCGGCTGCCGGCGTTACGCTTGGCAGGGCGTTGGGTGTCCAATCGACCGGCTCGGGGCCCTGGCGGTTCATGGCGGCATTGTGTGCGAAATACTGGGGTGCATCGGGTAGCCCTTCGAGGATCGCCGCGATGAATTCACCCCGACTCTTGTGTTGTAGGATGGCGTTCGACACGCGCTGCTCGCCGATTGTCGAAACCGACTTGTCGCTGAGATGGGCGCCGCACAGCGAGCCGGCCCCATGGGCGGGCAGGATCATGACGTTGTCGGGCAACTTCGAGAGCTTATTAGTCCAGGTGTCGAACATCATGGAAGCCAGCGTCGCGGCCGACATGTTTCCGCCCATCAAGTCGGGCCGACCCACGCTGCCGATGAACAGCGTGTCGCCGGTCAACATCACCAGCGGCTTGCCGGGCGATTGCTTGTTTGCGACCAGCGCGCACATACTGTCTGGCGTATGGCCCGGCGTTTCGAGGAATCTCAGCACGGCATCGCCGACTTGGAGCGTGTCGTTTTCCTTCAGGGCGACACACTTGTAGCCCGCCCCCGCTTTCTCGCTGATGTGAAGCGGGACGCCGAGTTGCTTGGCGAACTCGATATGGCCGGCCACAAAGTCGGCGTGTGAATGCGACAGCCAAACTCCGGTGATTTTAACGCCTTCCTTCTTGGCCGTTTCAAGGTAAGTAAAGATATCTCGGCCCGGATCGATCACCAGGCACTCGCCCCCGCTGATGAGCATGTAGGAGTAGTGGGACAGCACGGCCAGGTCAAATTGTATGATCTTGAAGCCGGGAAACTGGTATGTATCGACTACCTGGTACGAGGCGGCTTCGTCGCCGTGGGTGGCCGCCTCGGCGTCCTTGATTCCCGCAGCCAAAGCACCCGCGGGGATTGCAAGGCACAGGGCTATTGCAAGCCCAAGGGTCGGGATACGCAAGTGATTCAACATTATAATCATCCTAATGCAAAAAAGGTCTGCTTCGCGCTGCGAGGGTGGTGCCCAAACGAGAGACACTAACCCCTGATCTTCCATACGCACGTCATCAACTACATGGAAACTTACCGCGCTTGGATACACTGTCAAGCTAGAAGGCCTTTGCCGAGCAGTGGATTGCCGATAATACCCACCTGACCATCTGGAGAGGGGGCGGTTAATGATGGCCGGTATCACCTTGGCTCGGGAACGACGGCGCGAGCTGTTCCTGCCGTTAAGTCAGGTTGGAAAAGAATGACCGTCGGGACGGTTTGACGGCAAGGTGCGGCGGAGAAACTTCAGGCGGCCAAAGCGGCGTTGTTGGTCCATGGGTTGTTGGCCCATGGGGTTGTCGGCTATATTGCTACTATCTTGCCGCCCCGCAGAGGACCACCCGAGGGGTTGCATCGTCGGATTGGACCGGCGTTAAACATGACAATCCCCCCCACATAAGGCCTGACCAAGGAAGAGAACGGCGTATGTGGATCACGTTACCGCGAATGCCTTGGCTTAGTATCGTTCTAGGCTTGTCTCTTTTTTTCTGCGATGCATTTGCGTCTGCCGCTGGGCAGAAATCGGTGGCTCCGCCGGAGAAACAGCCTGCGTCATCTCCGGTTGCCCCCGGAAACGGGCAAACCGCACCCGTGTCACAGACACTTGTGCCGGATGGCTCAGTTACGCCGCCGATTAACGGAGGCGGAAACGAACAATCCAGACCGACCAGGCAAGGGATCGAAGACCAGGTACGTGGTGTGCAAAGCGCACAGCAGCTTGACGAGACGACGAAGACGGAACTACTGAAACGATACAAGGCAGCCTTGGATTGGATCACTGCCTCGGAAGAGTCCCTTAAGAAGACGACGCAATATCAGGCGGAGATTACCGACGTGTCGGAGTCGGTTACGAAAGTCAAGGCGCAACTTGCCGCGCCTGTGCCGGATCATGCGGCGACGTTTCCCGCGGAGACAACTCTCCTGGAAATGGAGCAGAACCTTTCGCAGACGGAAGTGCAATTGAAGGCATCAGACACCGAGTTGGCTGCGCGTGAGGAAGAGCTGAAGCATCGTGGTGAACGCAAGGCGGAATTGGCTAAGCTGATCGACGATACGCGAGGGCGGTTAGACACAGCCAAGAAACAACTAACCTCTCAATCGGGAAACGGCGAGTCGGCCGAATTGGCCTCGGCCCGCCGCGTTGAGCTTACGGCCCACGTCGCCGCGTTGGAACACCAAATCGAGCGGTATCGGCTGGAAGTCCAGCGCCACGATGCTCTGGTGGAAGTTTTGCCCCTTCAGCGGGACTTGGCCCGTCAAGAAAGGACTTTTAGAGAAAAACAAGTCGCGTCGCTCCAGCTCGCCGTGGCCGCCAAGAGGAAGGACGAAGCGGAACGCCAGGCCCGCGAAGCCCAGCGGGAAGTAGCCATGTCGCATCCGGCATTGCGCAAGTTGGCCGAGCGCAACGCAGAGTTGGCGGAACAGAACAAGACGCTTGCCGAGTCGATCACAAAGACCACGGATGAAGTCACCGGGACCGACAAAACGCTCGAGCAACTGAAGGCGGACTTCAAAAACACCCAGGAGAGGGTGCGCTACGCGGGGAATATTTTGAGTATTGGGTTGGAACTCAGAAGAAAACGAAGCGAGTTGCCTGACACAGACAAGTGTGAACAACGAATCCGTTTTGTTGCACGAGTGATGCCAAAGGCAAATCTGGATAGAATGGATTTCCAAGAGGAGCGGACCACACTGGGTGACCTTGAAACCGCGGCTAGTGACGCGTTCGCTAATCTCGATCAATCTCTTGCTGCTTCACAGGGGCAATTCTACTTGGAAGAAACACGGGGGCTGCTGGAAAAAAAACGCGGCTTTCTCGACAAGCTGATAAACGGCTATGACCAGTACTTGACCAAGCTTAGTGAGCTGGAGGTCGGCAACAATAAGCTAATCGCCAAGACGGAGGAAATCGCCGGATATGTTGATGAGCGAGTGCTTTGGGTGCGGAGCACCGATGTGTTGGGACCCAGCAGTGTCAAGCACGCCGCGCGTGGTGTGCTGCGTTTGGCGGAACCGGAGCCCTGGATCGAGTTGTCCAAACAATGCGGATTGAGCGCTGTCCGCAAGCCCGGTGTTATTACTCTAATGGTTGTAGCCTTTGGCGTTTTGATCGCCGTGCAGACGCGACTGCGCGCCCACATGCGGAATGTGTGTGTGGTTGCTCCCGGCGGTGCCACGCTGAAACTTTGGCCGACACTCGAAGGGCTGCTGTTGACGGCAGCGATGGCCGCGCCGGTGCCGTTGCTGCTTATGCTTGCCGGCTGGTGGATGGCTCACGCCGACGGGATTTCGGATTTGGGCCAGGCGATTGGGTGGGGACTGCGGTATTCGGCACTCTTGCTGT
This sequence comes from uncultured Planctomycetaceae bacterium, assembly GCA_964541935.1. GTDB lineage: Bacteria > Planctomycetota > Planctomycetia > Pirellulales > Thermoguttaceae > JAFGTN01. The sequence continues at coordinate 9,888 of CAZISU010000075.1, forward strand.
GGGTGGTGGGATTCACTCGATGTCTTTGCCGGCCGGGTCTTTTGGCAGAATCGCATTTCGGTTGGTCGGCGTACAGCCTGGCGATTGTGCGGCGACATCTGCGCTGGCTTACATATGGCTGTTTGCCGTTGGTCTTTGCGGTGATTGTTGCCGGCCGCTATCACGATGCGTGGGATAATTCGCTGGGACGTATCGCTTTCATGGGAGTGATGCTGCTGTTGGCTGCTTTTATGCATGCCGTCTTGTTTTCGAAGAACAACGTGCTGCGTGAGATTCTGGCCCGCGATCCGGACATGTGGTTGGCGCGTTTTTGGTTTGTGCTCTATCTCTTGGCCATTGGGCTCCCGTTGTCTCTGGCGATTTTGGCAGGTGTCGGTTACTACTATTCGGCCCAGCAGCTTGCATTGCGGCTGGAGACCACGTTGGCCCTGGTCTTGGGATTTGTATTACTGCATGCAGTTGTGGCCCGCTGGTTTCTGGTGAAACGGCGTAACTTGGCAATCGCGCAGATGAAGGAGCGGCAGGCCCGCGAATCAGAAGGCGACCAAAACGTTTCTCCGGCTGTCCCGATGGCTGACGCCCAGCAGGATCTATCAATGCTTCATCAGCGGCTGCACTACCTGCTCTGCAACGCCGTGGCGGTGGGCCTTCTCGTGGGCGGCTGGATGATTTGGGCGGACGTTTTGCCGGCCTTGAATGTGCTCGACAAACAGGCACTCTGGCACAACACCGTCGAGGTGGTCGAAATGCATGAAGATGCGAGCGGAAATCCGATTCGGCAGAATATTTCCACGGAGGTCCCCACGACGGCCCGCCACGCCTTGATAGCCGCGCTGATTATGACCGCCGCATTCGTCATCGGCCGACACCTGCCCGCACTGTTGGAGATCACGCTGCTCGATCGAATGCGGTTTGACAAAGGCGGCCGACATGCGATATCCGTTCTGCTGCGCTATCTCGTCGCTCTGGTCGGAGTGTTCATGGTGTGCCGCACCATGAGCATCACTTGGGGCAGCGTGCAATGGCTTGCGGCCGGCATGACGGTCGGCTTGGGATTCGGGCTGCAGGAGATTTTTGCGAATTTCATCTCAGGTCTGATCCTGCTGTTTGAGCGGCCCATCCGCGTCGGCGACGTAATCACACTAGGTGACACTACTGGTACGGTTACTGACATCCGCATTCGAGCAACCACAGTAACGAACTGGGACCGCAAGGAATTAATCGTTCCCAATAAGGAGCTAATTACAGGGAGGTTGCTGAATTGGACTCTCAGTGACCCCGTTAACCGCATTGTAATCTCCGTGGGCGTGGCCTATAAATCCGATACCCGTAAAGCCCGCAAATTGATTATGACGATCGCATCGGAACACCCCAACGTGCTGGAAGATCCTGTACCTCAGGTCACGTTCGAATCTTTCGGTGACAGTACTCTCAACTTTGTTCTCCGCTGTTATGTAGCCAGTATGGATATCCGCCTGGACACGATCCATGAGTTACACGAGGCTGTACACGACCGCTTCAACCAGGAGGGTGTCGAGATCGCATTCCCACAAATGGATCTCCACGTTAGATCTGCCGAGCAAAAGACGTCGTTCCCCGCAACCTCTGCGGAGGGCGAGCAGATGCCGCCTGAACGTCACCTCGGACAGGCTAATGCTAAACCACGCGAACTCAGATAGCTGTTTTTTCGTGAGGCATAAATAATGCTATAGTGAAACACAGCAGCCTCCTTTCTAGTCGGCATGCTTGGCTTTAAGCGT
>CAZISU010000076.1:0-11643 GCA_964541935.1 uncultured Planctomycetaceae bacterium
ATGGAAACATGCAACATTTGTAAACAGCGTGTGTGATGAAGCTGATGCCATTGCAAACAAAAAGAGGGAAGCCAGAGAATCGATAACAAACAGTCTTGGCATGAACCTAGTCCTTATTCCAGCGGGCGAGTTCATGATGGGCAACAGCTTGACTGATGCCGAGGAGATATCCTACTTTTCTAATCGTTATGCTGTAAAGCTATCCGAGAAGTTTCTAAAGCTCGAGCGCCCTAGCCATCGTGTCCGAATTACTCGCCCTTTTTACATGGGAGTCAACGTTGTCACGCGCGGACAGTTTCGGCGATTTGTGGAAGACACAAGCTACAAAACAGATGCGGAAAAAGATGAATCGCCGGGAACGTTTGGGGCAGATATCGATAAAGGGAGCTTAGGCGGATTCCATGGAGATCGTTTTTGGGATAATGTCGGTTTTAAACAAGATGATCGTCATCCGGTAGTCAACGTCAGTTGGAATGACGCTGTCGCATTTTGCAAATGGTTGAGTCGGCGGGAAGGAAAAAAGTATCGATTGCCGACTGAAGCCGAATGGGAATATGCATGCCGAGCAGGAACAACGACCCGCTATTGGTTCGGAAACAATGCTGAACTGCTTGCAAAGTTTGCTAACACAGCCGGCCCGGAACTTCAAGCGAAGTTTCCAGGAGGTAGCGCGCAGCGGTTAATTCGTATAAGCGATGGCTACATATTTACGGCACCTGTGGAAAGTTTTCCGCCAAATCCATTTGGGCTTTATGGCATGCATGGAAATGTGAGGCAGTGGTGCTCAGACCTTTATGGACCATATGACAAAAATCCTACAGATGATCCTGCGGGGGCAAAGTCCGGTGATGTTCATATGATCAGAGGCAGCCATTGGTGGAACCCTCCGTGTGACTGCCGTTGTTCTGGTCGAGGGTGGATGCACCCGGGGGCTGGCAACGACATTACAGGCTTTCGCATTGTATGTGAAAAGGAAGAGCCTAAAAAAGGTGCCGGGCACCAAATATGGCTTAAATAGGCATAATAGGCATAATAGGCAAACGACTCCGTAAGAACCAACGCGGTTACCACGCGGCCGGGATAAAAGCGGGGGTATAGCAACTGTGTTTATTGCCCATTACTCCTGAATTTGGTGCCTGGCACCTTTTTATCGGGTATTCCGCGCCCCATATATGCGTCAAAGCACCCCAAACTGCCCATCCTCCGTTGACATGGGCAGCCATGTCGGGGATACTCCCGGAGCATTATTGGGTGTCGAAGTGCGCGATCAACAAGAAACCCGCGCATTTAACAAGGAAAACGAGGTTCGATTATGGCAGACGTCGATTCTGGCGATCTGAAAACGGGCGATCTGAAAGAATATTGTCTGGAAACGGCCAGGCGAGCGAAAGTGGCCGCGGCCGAACTTACACAGGTTACCGGAGCCCAGAAGAAAGACTGGCTGCTGCGCAGCGCGAAGCTGCTGGCCGAGCGATCGGTGGCGCTGGCCGAGGCCAACCACCTGGACATCAAGGCCGCGCCAGACTACGGTCTCACCGACGCGCAGATCGACCGCCTGCGGCTAACACCCGAACGCATCGGGGGCATTGCCCAGGCGCTGGAGGAAGTGGCCATGTTGCCCGACCCGGTGGGCGAGGTCATCAGCTCCTCGGTGCGTCCCAACGGGCTGGACGTGCAGAAGGTGCGCGTGCCCTTGGGCGTGGTATTCTTCATCTACGAATCTCGTCCTAACGTCACGGCCGACGCGGCCGCGTTGTGCGTAAAAAGCGGCAACGCCGTGATCCTCCGCGGCGGCAAGGAAGCCATCCATTCCAGCGGCGCGATTGCCCAGATCATGGCCGAAGCGGCCGCCGAAGCCGGATTGCCGGCCGACGCCGTGCAGTTGGTCTCCACCACCGACCGTGACGCCGTGGGCCACTTTCTCAACATGCCCGAATACATCGATGTGGCCATCCCCCGCGGTGGCGAGGGGCTCATCCGCCGCGTCAGCCGCGAGGCCAAGATGCCGGTCATCAAGCACTACGCGGGCAATTGCCACGTCTACGTCGACCGCGCGGCCGACCCCGACCTGGCCGTCGACATAGTAGTCAACTCGAAGTGCCAGCGGATGGGCGTCTGCAACGCGGCCGAGTCGCTGGTGATCCATAACGGGGCGGCCGACGAGCTTCTACCTAAAATCGCCGCAGCCCTGGAAGAAAAGGGCGTCGAGCTGCGTGCCGACGCAAGGGCCAAAAAACTGTTGCCCTCGGCCGTGGCGGCAACCGATGAAGATTTTGGGGCCGAATACCTGGGACCGGTGATTTCGGTCGCGGTTGTCGATTCGCTCGACGAAGCAGTCGAGCATATCAACAGTTACAGTTCGGGCCACACCGAAACGATCGTAACCCGTGACCTGGACACGGCGCGTGGATTTACCGCCAGGATCGACAGTTCGGCAGTGATTATCAACGCCAGCACGCGTTTCAACGACAGCGGCGAGTTCGGCCTGGGAGCGGAAATCGGCATCAGCACCGACAAATTCCACGCCCGCGGCCCTTGCGGGCTGCAAGAACTGACGAGTTATAAGTACGTAGTTTACGGCACGGGCCAACTGCGAGACTAGGGTCAATTACGAGACTAGGGTCAATTACGAGGATAGATAGATGGGCGGAGACGTACTCAGCCAGGCGGAAGTAGAAAGCCTGCTCAGTGCGATATCGACTGGCGAAGAGCAGCCGGCTGGCGGCGCGGCGGCTGATTCCGCGCGCCCTGCGTCCCGACCTTCCGGCGGGTTGATGGATGCCGTAGCTGCCGGCCCGGGCCGGCCTCGCGAAAAGGTAACGCCCTACGATTTCAAACGTCCCGAACGCGTCGGCAAGGAGCAGATGCGGGCATTGCAAACACTGCACGAGGGTTTCGGCCGCAATTTCGCCGCCGGGCTATCGGCCATGTTGCGGAGCATGGTCGAGGTCAAGCTCACGAGCGTCGACCAACTGACTTATAGCGAGTTTGTTTTCAGCCTGGAAAATCCCACCTGTTTCAACTTGCTGCGGGCCGAGCCGCTGGAAGGGAACTTGATCCTCGATATCAACCCTTCGATTCTGTATCCGATAATCGATCGTCTGCTGGGCGGTGGCCGCGAGGCCGGGGCTCTGGCGCGACGTCCGTTGACAGAAATCGAGCTCCGCATCGTATCGCGGATAACCAACCTCTTCCTCACCGAATTGCACGTCGCCTGGGAGAACGTGCTGGAGTTGGACCTGGAGGTGGTTCGTGTGGAAAGCAACCCGCAGTTGGTGCAAATCGTGCCGCCCAACGAGGTTGTGGTGCTGATCAGTTTCGAGCTGACGATCGGCGAGATGCGTGGCATGATGAACCTCTGCATCCCCTACAACTCGATCGAGCGGATTAGCAGCAAACTTTCGGCCAACAGTTGGATCGCCTACGGACGCCAACAATCCTCGCCAGAAAGCATCGAGAGGGTTGCCAAGGCGCTAAAAAGTTCGTTGGTCGAGCTGAACGTGCAACTTGCACGGACGCGGATTACTACCGGCGAGTTGATCGGCCTGCGCGTGGGCGATTTGATTACAACCCAGCACGACATCCGTGTGCCACTGGTAGCGATGGTGGAAGGCGTGCCAAAGTTCTCCGTTCGCCCCGGGGCCTGCAAGGGCCATAAGGCGTTTTGCGTGGAGGAGACGCTCGACGAACCGCCGGCTTCCGCTGGGGGTTGAGGTTGCGACAACCGGCTATTTCTCGGTTTTCGAGGGCAGGAAGCTGAAGAATCGCCCGCGTTTCTTCAGTCCACCTGCGCCGCCGACCGACTCGGCCGTTTCGCGGCCCATAAGCACATTGGCCAGAGTTGAAATCGAGTGTGTAATGGCTGCTTTGGGTGCCTGTTCGATTAGAGGAATACCGTTATTGCGGACCTCGATCATGGTACGGTAGTCGTTGGGCAACTGCCAGAAAATTTCCTTGCCGATCGTCTCCTGCGCCTTTTTCAGGGTGATTTGTCCGGACTCCAAACCTGCCCGATTGACCACCACCTTGACCTTGTCGATGACGCCATCCATCTCTTTGAAGGAGGCCAGCAGCCTGACCATGTTTCGTAGACAAGGCAGATCCAACTGTGTGACCAACAAGATATCGGAAGCCAACTGCAAGGCCGCAATATCGACTTCGCTATAGCTCTTCGAGAGATCGACTATCAGATGGCTGAAGCTGGCCTTCATGAGGCCCAAAACCCGCTGAATATTCTCGGCGGTAATCAGCGAAATGTCTTCCAATTGCACCGGGCGTGGCAAAAGGTATACGCCTGAGGAGTGCTTTGTCAGCGACCTCTTCAAGAGCGAAAAATCCAGCCGGGTGATGTTTTGGGCCACGTCGACCAGTGTGTATTCGGGAATCGTGTCGAGTTGTACGTCGGCGTCGCCCAGGCAAAGGTCCAAGTCGACCAGGGCCACGGAGTTGATTTCTTCCTTGGCTATCGAGCAGGCCAAGTTGACGGCCAGGCTGGTGGTTCCCACGCCACCGGTTGATCCGGCCACGGCTATAAGCTGGCTACCGCGTGGTTTGTTGGTATCGCTACGTCCGAAACGCCGATCGCTGATGCGGCTCAAGGCGGCGAGCAACTCTTCGACGTGTAACGGCTGGGTCAGAAATTCCTTGGCCCCGGCACGAATGGCTTGCAGAATCAGATTGCCGTCGGACGAACTGCTGACCACCAAAATCGAGCATTCCGGGGAGGACTCGGTGACCGAACTGATAAGCTCCAGAGCCTTATCGTTATGCGAGTCGAGCACCACCAGCCCGATGTCGGGAGTGGTTTGGGCGACAACATCGGAGAAGAACTCGTAGCGCGAGCACTCGGCTTCGAGCCAGATCATATCCATGCCCAACAACATCGCTTTGATTTCTTCGCGAGTTGTGTCGTTGGGGTCGACAATTGCCAGACGTAGAACGTTACTCATGATGTAGTGGTAGTCGGTGTAGTGTTATCGGATATACTACCTTACCACGTCATAGCCAACCGGGCCGATAAAACCAGGCAGAGTTTTTTGGTTGCCGGTCGCATGCGGCGAACTATTTGGAACTACTGTGGCCGCGCGGTTCCGGTTAGACGGCATGTAGCGTCTGGACGGGCTGGCATGGCGAGAAGCGGTGCTTTGCCGGGCTGGCGTGCTTTGCCGGGCTGGCGTGCTTTGCCGGGCTGGCGTGCTTTGCGCGTACGGCATGTTTTGCATGCTGGACCTATTCCGCGAGGCGGGAACCGAATACGGCGTCTTTTGCGTGGTTGGTTTGAGCAACATGCCACGGCCGCCGGTGGGGGCCGCGCGAGGAGCATTAGGGACGGGGTTGCTGGGGACGGGGTTGCTGATAGTCTCGGCCGGCGTGGGCTTAAGGATCATGCCCGGCAACTGGCCGTTGCCGTTGGGATAGGTTACGCTTTGCTCGCTTCCGTTGACAATCACCTCGCCTTTGTTGCATTCGGGGCAAGAGTTTCCATTGGAGCATGTTCCCGGGCTACCGGGTGGGCAGCATCTGGGAACCTCGATATATCGCTTGGCATAAAGCTCCCAATCGTTGGGCGCGTCGGTTCTCATGCCAGGCAAGCACTGTGGCACTTCGTGCGGATTCATGGCATCGACAAGCTCGGGCGTGACCAGAATCAGCAGTTCGATCTCGTTTATTTTATTTTCGATTCCGCCGAAGAGCATGCCCACATATGGCAATTCACCGATCCAAGGCAAAGCTCGGCGACCGCCTTCGACTGTTTCCTCGACGAGGCCGGCGATTGCCAGAGTTTGTCCGGCATTGAGTTCCACGCCGGTTTCAACCGTGCGAACCTTCAAGGCGGGGATGTCATATTCTTGCAGGTGAACGCTTCTGGAATCGTCGATCTCGCTCACTCTGGGACGAACCTCGAGACGGATTCTACCGTTGCCTAAAACGATAGGCACAAAATCCAGTTGCGTGCCGTATTCCTTATATTCGACGGATACCGTTCCCAGGCTTTGTGGAACGAGGATGGGGAACTCGCCGCCGACCAGGAATGTGGCCGGGCGACCGCTGTAGCATACGAGCGTCGGTTCGGCCATGATTTTCAGCAAGCTGTCTTCGCGCAGCGCTTTGAGCACGCCAAACAGCCCGGATGAACCCCCGCCTTGCAGAACTTGAAAGAAGAACGTGCCGGGATTATTTTGCCCCGCCATGCTCGCTCCGGTAATGCTTCCCAGCGTCCCCGTGACACTCGATTGCACGATGTTGGCGCCCGTCAACTTCGAAAAATCAAAGCCCAGTTCGCGCAACTTCGAACGTGAAACTTCCATCACCTTGCAGTGCAAGAGCACCTGGTGAACGCCGCCCACGACGATATTATTGATAACCTTAGGATAGTATTCCTCGGCGATGCGAACCACGTGCGGCACGACCTCGGGCCTGTCGACGAAACCAGAAATTATAACGCTATTGGCAACCGGGGTTACGCTCAGCGACGTGTTGGGGAACTGCGATTTGAGCATTTCCTGCAACTCTCGCGCATCGCCGAAAACGATAACGTCGATGGTGTAAATCTGGTTCTTGTCGTCCCAGATGTTAACCTGCGTGACGCCGGCCTTCTTGGCCGCAATCTGGATTTGGGTGGGCGAAAGAACGGTCAACTGCAAGACTTCTGGATTGTTGACCTGCACCTGCGGCACTTGCTGTTCGATCGTGATGATGCGACTGGTATTGACGGTCATCTCCATGCGTTCGCTCGTCGAGCGGAGCTTGAAGATGATGCCCGGCGCGGCCGGCCTGGTCGCCGCCGTAGCGTTGGCAGAGGGTTGCGCATTTGCCGTTGCCGCCGATTGCGCGGATGCAGTGCGTGTCGACAAAAGCGTGACCGTGGCAGCTAGAAAAGCAGCCGTTGCTACGAGGCAGATCTTATATGACATCCTTGTACATCCTTGCACGAAATTTACCGTCCGTGGTATATGCCCTTGGTATATGTTCTGGTAGGGGTGCGGGCAAACACACCCCCCTACGGGCGTTTATTACGAATCCGGGTCTTGGCTATCGGGGTCTTGGCTATCGGGCTCGGCGTCAGCGTCAGGTTGGCCGGCGTTGCCTGCTGGAGCGAAAGCGCTGGGTTGAGCCATGGAGTATCCGGGCTCTTCCTCTTGGCTTTTGACGCGCCAGTGAACGATGCCACCCTCTTTGACCTCTTCGAGGGTTGCGTCTTCCACCTCTGCGCCTTGTAGAATCCGCACGGTCCACTCGCGTGTTTCATCTACATCGGGCATTTGCGTGACTACCTGCGGCTGGCTGGCCTTCAAGCCGCTGAGCATACCCATCAGGCCACTCTTCTTGGACGAGGTGGTTCTTTCTTCCGCCTCGCGGTCGGCGCCCTCGGTGATTCCCAACAGATCGCCTACCGAAATGCTATCGGAGATCACGACCTCTTCGTCTTCCATGCCACGCATCACCAGCCGGATCTTGCCGAGTTCCGACCCCAGGTCGAGTTTTTCCGCCTGTTGGGGTGTTACCAGCAGCGAAATCGTTTTGGCGGAAATCGTAACATTGTTTTTATCCTCGCCGCCGAGCTTGAAGGTGTCGTTTACGGCAAAAACCTTGATGCCCTGCAAGATCGTTTGCGTGCGATCTTCGGCAATGCCAATGTTCTCGTTGCGGCGAACGTGCAAGAGTATGTCGACGCGGTCGCCGGGCATAATCATGCCCGCGCCGTCAGACTTGTCGACTTCCACGGCCACAACCCGATACCCCTTGGGTATGAACTCGGTGGCCGTCGAGGTGGTTGCCCCTTTGGGGAGCAGTTTTTTGCTGATAATCGGCTCGCCAGCGAATATTTCCGTGCGCGAGCGTCGGCCCTCGATGTCGGCGAGCTTGGTTAGAGCTCCTGCGGGCACGTTGTCTTGCGGCCATTGCTCAAGCTTGACCTTGGCCGAATTGATGGGCTCGCCCATGGGAATCTCGGCCATTGCAACCAGAATCGGCGTCATGCCCTCGCGGAGCGTGACCTCCTTGGCCGGACGTTTGATAACCTGGGTGATTCCGATCGAAGCCACCAGGCCGCAGCCCAGCGCCAACAGGAGTAGAACGATGGATTTAGGTCGCATTGTCTTTTCCGTTAACTGCTGATCGAATCTTTTTGTTTCCTGGGGTCCGCTATTGGACCCGTTCTCCACGCATAACGGTGGTAGCCGTCAAATCCGCGCCGGCCAGATATTTATCGGCGCCCGGCAACCAGCTTACCGAACTAAACGGCACCGTTACCACCACTTTAATTACCTCACCGTAACCGGCGACCTGTGGATCAAGCGGGCTTCCGTTCTCGCTTAGGATCTGGGTGGTCGCACCGTTAATCCCCGACGCACTAAGGATGTCATCCACACGTGAGGTGACTTCCGAAGCCGTTGTTCCTGGCAGAACCGCCAATCTGGCTCCCTCTCGCGAGGCGTTGGTGATGATCTGCTGTACCATCACTCCGCGTCCGATCTCGATCATCCCCAAAATGAGGAGGAAGAAGACCGGCGCAATAATGGCGAACTCGACCGCCGCAGCGCCTCGTCGGTGTTTTCGGCACAACCGGCTGACTTTCTCCAACTTGAAAGGGCTTTTCGGCTCTTCGGTGTCGATAGCAGCCTCTTCCGGGTTGAGACTGCGAGTTCTAGGCAAAGTTGTCGTTCTAGGTAGGTGTAAAAAACTCATTACAGTAGTCCCGCAATAAAGAAGTAAGCAATAGTACCTATTGCAATTGGGATTCCATAGGGTAACAACATCATCGTGCTCTTTCGTTCGGCGGCCATCTCTGAAAGCTTGTTAGGGTCGCGAACGACATACATCTCGCTTAAGAGGGCGGTGAATTGAGCCTGGTGATGGCTCCATTGGCGCTGGTAAATCACCATGCCGATTGCGATCAGACCACCGATCACGGCCGAAACGCAGAAGGCGAAGAACGTGACCGTTCCCCAAACCCAAGCGCCTACGCCAGCCATCAGTTTTACGTCGCCGGCTCCCATTCCGCCAATGGCGTAGGCGGGCAAGAGCAGCACAAGGCCAACGACCGTGCCGACCAGGCTCCAGCCCAGTCCATTAAGTTCAAACAGCAAGAAACTGGCGATCCAGCCGGAAAAAACCAGCGGGAACGTAATCCAGTTGGGCACTTTGAGCTTATAGCCATCGATAACGGCGGCCACGATCAATACAACACTGACCAAAACACAAACGCCCCACATGTCCGCCATGGGGCTGGACGACAGCATGTCCTTAAACATCAATTCTTTCTCCGTTGTCGCGAAATGCGGATTTGTCTCTCACTTCCGAAGTGTTAAAAACGACCGTTGAGACTATCAAGCCCTGGCGGTCACGAAATAACTTAAAAGGGCCGTCAGGGCGGTTATCAGGTAAACAAACGTCTGCATAGCGCCACCCATCATTTCGGCGGGGATCATGCTGCTCATCGTTCGTTTCCTTTGCTTTATTCCGTAAACCCAGTAACAGGCATACCTTGCCCGTTGACGGTCTCCCTAAACAAGTCTATGTCACAAAAATGCCCCGTGGCGGAAATTTCTGCATGGGTGACTCTCCGTTGGGTGGGGCTGGGAAGCCAGTAGGCCGGGTTATAACCCGGCAGAGAAGCCGACAGCTGACACAAATGCCGGGTTACAACCCGGCCTACGAGTCTTAGTATTCCACGAAAAAACCCCCCGGCAACAAAGGCGTTGCCGGGGGGTGACCTATCGGTCGGGTTGATAATACGGAATGAGGTTACCGTCAGTTGGTGGTGCGTGCGTTAATCCAGAGCATCGCGGACGGTTTCGAATTGCAAGTTAGCATTAGTTCCGATTGCTCCCACAGCAGTGATACAAACCACCACAATCAGCGCCAACATAACCGCATACTCAACTGCGGTGGGTCCGTCTTCTTCGACGAGGAAACGTTGTACTTTCTTAGCAAGCGATTTCATAATATGCCCTCTTATCAGCGATCGGCCTTGGTCTAGTCTGTCATGGAGGTGATGAGACCGATCGATAAAAACGTTAGTGGAAATTGTCGACACTTAGTCGGCATTATACGCCAACATAGGCCCAAAGCATGTCGTTGGATTTCCTGTGAAAAGTTGAAAAGGTGCCTCTCGCTCAATGAAAAACTGTTTCGATGAAACGATGAGACTTCAGGCCGCAAATAGTGTGGAGCAGCCGTCTGCTCGGGCGGAATTTATGCGAACGCATGGCCCGATGTAATAGACTGTTGCCCCTGGTCCAGGCGAAGATGTCTTGTCGGAATCGTCCGACGCGATAATTCCTCGCCTTTCACTATGAAACCTATCACGCCATGAGCGCATGTCAAATGCACGCTTTAGCAAGCCTGTAGCTTTTACAACGTTTGTTCGAGAGAGGGGGAGATTGTATCGATGGTAGGCAAATGCATCGTTTTATGCTACAAAGCAAGCACAATACTAAGCGCGAAGCGCAAGCGAGGGAGTGTGACGTTTTTTCGTATTTACCGGCCCTCGCTTGCGCTTCGCGCTTAGTATGGAATTCTCAAGACACCCTTCAAACCTCAATCAAACAAAAAACCCCTCGGTACCAACGTGTGGCACCGAGGGGCGTTTAGCATTAGGGCTGGAGGCATGTCGCCGACAAGCGGCCGGTCATACCCAGCAAGGACGGCATTCGCGTAACTTGCAGCCAAGCTTGTTACTCACTCGGCAGGGCTCCGAGTTTGTCGGCGGTGTTCGTAAAGCTGGTGTTGGCGTTTTCGCCCAGGGTGGTGATTGCACCCATGCAGACGATAACGATCAGCGCCAACATTACGGCATATTCAACCGCGGTGGGGCCGTCTTCGGAAACTAGGAAACGTTGGACTTTAGTAGCGAGCGACTTCATGGTGTTACTCCAAGGTGACAGCCGCTTTCGACGCGTCCACTATGTGGAACTTTGCGAAAGCAACCGATAATCCAGTCTTTTGGGGCCTGTGAGTGAGATGCCTCTAGTCTATACAACCGTCGGCAGCCTGATAGTTCACCCTTGGGGCACCCGGAAAAGTTATTATGCGCGGCCTTGAACTACGCTTTTACCGTTACTACATCGTAAGGCGAAATTGTAATTTTCAACCGTGCAACACATAAGTCTCTTGCTCGCGATCAGCCGAAAATGCTTATCCCTTCGGTAACCAGGCGGCCGAGCGACACTTTGTCACGCGGTCCTTAGCTTTGCGCGTGCGACCTTACGATCGAGTTGCCCTTTTCGAGGACAAGAGACAACAGGCCTAAATGAAAAGTTTTTTATCTAGAGCCGCAGAAATGGGGCAAAAAGTCCATTCCGGCTCTCCAGACTCCTACGCTTTAGATGGAGAACACGTCTCTGAGCGATTGCCCGGAACTGTGTGTTCCTCATCTGTAATTAAACATAGGTCGATATCCGAAGATGGCAAATTTTACAGTTTAGAAAAACCAGAGAATCGGCGGGTTATTTTCCGATTACGCAAGTGCAATCGCCCTAACCCGCTCAATCGTTTGGCCTCTGAATTCGCCCATGCCCTTTGATGCTGCCGACGCCGTGCGGTAAGATGAACGGCTGCAACAACTTATGAAGAATACACTATGAGTCGCCCACCTCGCGGATCACGATCATGTTGTCTTTCGAGACGGTCGAGCCCGTG
>CAZISU010000077.1:0-11583 GCA_964541935.1 uncultured Planctomycetaceae bacterium
TTTACCCGCCCCCCGTTCCCCTCTCCCCGATGCACTCACCCCCCGCCTCTAGCCGAAGGAGTTTCAGCGATGAACCTTTCACGCCTGTTGTTTTGTTTGATGCTGGTTCTTTCCACGTCACATTCCGCTTTTGCCCAATCAAAAGGTACAACGCCCAAGGAACCTTTGCACGGCTACTTTCCCGTCTGCGGCCAGTTGTCTCCACTTCCCGGCGGCAAGGGTTGGAAATCGGGCTCTGGCCCCTTGGATAAACAGACGCTCCGCGACACGATCGACAATCTGCGGCAGCACGGCTTCAGCGGCCTGGAAATGCGTATTGATCTGCCCCAGGGCGAGAGCGATTACCTGCGCGAATACGCCCTGGAACAGGGCATGTTCCTGGTCACGCACGCCGGTGCGATCGAGGGTTTCGGCCGAGATAATCCGCCCAAGCCCAGCGTCTATTCGCCCGACTATGCCAAGAAGGTTCGCGCGCGGGCCGAAAGTGCGCTGGCCTCTACAAAGAATCAAAAAGGTCTGCGCTACGTGTTCACATTCCAGGATGAACCGTTTCACGCCGGCCCCAAGTCGTTTGGTAACGGCAAGTTCGAAAAACAAGAGTTCAAACGCCGCTACGGATACGATCTGCCCGAGGATCCGCAGTCGGTACGCGACGATCCACAGCGTTGGCTCGACGTGCTCAACTTCCACAGCGACAATTATCCCGATGGTTGGCGGCAAACCTACAAGGCCATCAAGGCCGTCAATCCCAACTTCACCACGGTCTTTACGCACGACAGCCACAACACCTTCGGCGGCGGGTGCGGCTCGCATTCGGTGCTGGCAATCGACGATGTCTTCCACTGGGGCGGCGACTTTTCCGACATGTTCGTTTTCGACATCTATCCCTATATGTCGCTCGATTTCCGCTTCGGACGGCCGGGCCAGGTGTTGAAACCACGCATGAGCCAGATGCATTTCAATTTCGCGCAGATGCGGAACCTGACCCGCGCGCACGGCAAGGAGTTGGGCTTTTGGGTCGGCACCTACAACTCGGCCTGGTTTAAAAGCGTGATGGGGCCCGAGCGTCTTGCGGCATTTTGGATGGAGCGAGAAACGAGCACCACGGCCGTGGCCGCGGGCGCGGATTTTCTCTTGACCGGCTACAAGTTGCCCGTCGACGCCGCCCATTGGGAGTCGTTCGGCCAGGGCCTGCGTCTGATCCAAAAAGCCGGCTCGCGTTTGCTCGATGCACCGCGCATCAAAGCCAAAGCCTGCATGGTATTCCCCCGCACGCAATACATCCAACTCCAGCAAGAGTATTTCAACGTCGCCCTTTCTTACGAACTGTTTCTGCGTAGCTTCGGCGAACTGGACATTCTGCACGAAGAGCAAATTGTCGACGACCGGCTCGACGGCTACGATATCGTCGTGCTTTTCGATGTAGAGCTGTTACCGAAGCAGGTTGCCGAGCGGATCGCGTCATTTGCCGCAAAAGGTGGAACGGTCATCGCCGACTGCGTGCCGGTGATGGACGAACTTCGCCGGCCCATGGACACGATGGAAAAACTTTTTGGCGTTAAGAACCCACAAACCCAGCGGATCAAACGCACGGGGCAATGGGTTCCGCGCGTGGTCGGGCCTTCATATTGGTTCAACCGGCCGGCCGACGCGCCCGACGAGGCTCCCACCGGTCGCGACTCGATCACAGGCTCGGCCTGGGGACGCGATTTCAACTTCAAAACGGTAAGCACCCGCTCCTGTACGCCGGACGGCGGCGAGGTGCTCCTGAAAACGGCCGCGGGCAAACCGGCCCTTTTGCGGCGCAAGGTCGACAAGGGGCAGGTCTTTCTGCTGGGCTTTTGCACGCAAGACACCTACTTCCAGATGTGGGAAGATAAAGACGCCGTCGGCCGCGCCAACCTGCGAAAGCTGATTTCGGCGATAACAGAATTGTGCGGTGTCCGCCCGCACGTCTGGTCGTCGAATCCCGAGATCGAGGCCGCCATTCGGGCAAACCGCCACGAAGGCTTCCTCTTCATCATCAACCATGAAACCAAACTCCCAGACGCCACGATCCGCATCGCCGATCTGCCGTTTCCCATCGCCAAAATTATCGATCTGGCCGACGGCAAAGCGGTCGAGTTCAGCGAGAAAAACGGTGTCGTCGAACTCACCATCTCCGCGGGCTTGGGCGAGACGCGATTGATGCAATTACAGGCCAAGCAGTAGACGCTTTGCCGATATTCAAGCGACTAAGGCGAGCCCACCGGCGGTGATCCGGGCTGTTGTGGCATGTCGATGGGCGCTGCGGGATTCTTGGACTTCTGAGGATTCGCGGCCGCTTGGCGTGGCCCACCGGCCATGTGCATTTGCCTCGATTCGAAAAACCTGTTCAGCGCCTGGCCGGCTGCTTCGCGACCTCCCAGGCCGAATGCCAGCGCGAATGCCACGCCGGTGGCTCCTAGAATGATCGTAAATGCCGACGTAATTATCTCGTTGGCCAGGCCCATTTGCCTCAAAGCCATGGCACCGGCCAGCAAGATGATCGACACCCGCGAAACTAGCGCCAGCAGGTCGGCCTGAGAGAGCTGACTGGCTCGAACCACCTGGGTGGCCAAGTTGGCCAGGTAGAGTCCGATGGCGAAGATGATCAATCCCACTACGATATGCCCGGCAAAAAACAGGAACTGCGAGATCATGCCGGCTAACAGATCGAAGCCCATAATGGGAAGCGCCTGCATGACGGCAAACAGCATGGTGGCTACGAGGATCAGCGTTCCCACGACTTGCGAAACGGTCCATTGACCTTCGGGCGGCTCTTCCTGCTTGTTTAATCCCAACTTGAAGGGCAGCTTGTTGAAGCCGAGATCAGCCAATAGACCGGCGCATAGACCGGCCACTACGCGTCCGACAACATAGGCCAATATGATAACTACCGCCGCGGCAAAAATGGACGGCAACGCAGATAGGATAATATTTAGCATCTCGCTGGCCGGCGCGGTGACGGCTTCGAGTTGCAAGGCGTTCAGTGAAGCGACAAGTACCGGCAACAGAATCAAGATGTATACGATCAGCCCTAATACTCCAGAAAGCTTCTTTTCCCCCAGCACGTTCGTTATGCCCACGCGTTTACTAAGGCTATCGGTACCGATGCCGGCCAGCAGATTCGTGGTGATGCGTTGAATAATTCTCGCCACAAACCAACCAATAGCCAGGATCAGGCCCGCGGCGAACAAGTTGGGCAGGAAGCCCAGAATTTTCCCGACCATTATTTGCACCGGTTCGAGCAAGCCGGGCAACGCCAACGCACTGAGTATGGCGGGCAGAAACAGCAGAAACACCAACCAGTAAACCATATTGGCCATCGTCTTCGACAAGCCGACGGGCTTTTCCTCTTCCTCAGTAACCTGACTCTGTAGTCTTTCGTCGAGTTTCATGGCCGAGGCCACTCGCTGCACGAGAAAACGCAAAACGGTTGCGGCAATCCAAGCAATCAACAATAAGGCCCCCGCTCCGACCAAGCGCGGTAAGTACGATAAGAATTCGCCCAACAGCCCGTTGAGAGATTGAGTGACTTGCGTCAGTCCCAGGGTATCGAAGAACGCGACCAGCACCAGTACGATGATCAAATAGTAGATACCCTTGGTGATTCCACGTTCGACCTTCGGGGCCTGGGCACTGTCACCGCCGCACCATTGGGCCAGCTTTTTATCAAAGCCTGTTCGCCGCAGCAATGCACGCAGCACTATCGCGACCACCACGGCCACTATCCAACCAATGATGAGAATCGCAAACGCGCCGATAAGTTTGGGCACGCTGGGCGCGAAAAGCTCGTACATCTGGTTGCCGTACTCCGCCGTCTGCTGCACGACTCCTTGTGCCCCGGCGCCTTGAGCCCCGGCCGCGAGGCCTTCTCCGGTCGTCTGACCCCCATCGGCATTGCTTTGTGTAATTTGCGCGAACATTTTTCTGGTTCCTTTTACAAGAAGATTTCTGGTCTTTGAACTACTAGCTTGTCTAAAATGCAAGTCAAACCAGAACACCATCCCGGCGAGGATCGGATGTCCAAGTAAGGTAAGAACTACTCGCTCGTGTGACGAAGCGGCGATGCTACACGAATATTTGCGGTAAATCTCTACATTGCTCAGCGGACATGTAAATGCAAAGCCGAATAATATTCTTGAAAATATCAGGCTCGATACAGACTGCGTTTCGCACCCCACAAAAGGACAGTACCAGTGGCGGAACTATTAATTCGCCGTATCTGAACCATTGTGGTTCGAGGGTGGATTTGCTCTAATGACAGGTTTCAATTGGCGGCCCGCCATTGTCTTGGGCCGACTTGTATTGCCTGGAACCTCAGTATTTGGTGGGCGACGATGGAAGAACTCGATAAGGGCCTGGCGATTTCGCTCTGCGGCCCGGAAGCAGAAGATGCCGTGGCGGCGATGCTTCATCAAATGGAAAGCTGGGGGCTGTCGCTGCCGCCGGTCGAGCCGCTGGTGCTCGACTTCGGGCTGAAGGATTTCGCCCGCGTCGGTCTCGTCGAATATTGGATCGCCAACGAGATGGCGCCTGGATATTGTGGAAAATATTTATTCGTCGTCGACGGCCAAACCTGCCCCATGCATCGACATCGGCAGAAACACGAAACGTTTTTCATCATGAAAGGTCGCGTGCGGATGACACTCGACGGCGTCCAACGCGAGATGGGCGAGGGCGAAGTGCTGCCGGTCGAAGCGGGCAAGCCGCACAGTTTCACCGGCATCGGACCAGCGTTGCTTTTGGAACTGAGCATGCCCTGCGAGATCGATGACAACTATTTCGAAGATCGAAATATTCCCATCGGCGGAAACTACCAAACAGACAAAGAATAGAACGTTTAGCCCGGTCGCTCGCGGCCGGTTGAAGTAACGAGGAGCATAACGATGACAATTTTAGCAGGCGCGTCGCGGCGAGAGATCAACCCCAGCGGTCCCACGGCCCTCTACGGCTATCCCCACGTCGAACGAATTTCACAGGGCGTTCACGATCCGATATTGGCCTCCGCGCTTTGCATTAAGAACGACACATGCACAGTCGTGCTGATCTCGCTCGACATCCTTTTCCTCGACCCGCCCACCGCGCGTTCGATTCGCAAGGCGGTCGCCGAGCGGATTTCGGCCGACGAGGTCTGTGTTTTCATAAGCTGTACACACACGCACTCCGGCCCGGTGACCGGTCGGATGTTGGGCTGGCAGGAAGACGAAACGATCCCCGCGCCGGATCTGACGTACCTGGATTATGTAAAAAGTCAGGCGGTAGCCGCCGCGGCCGAGGCTTTAGAACACGTAAAGCCCGCCGAAATCGCCTGGACCACGGCCGACGCCACCGGCGTGGGCGGAAACCGTCTTGCGGCCGATGCAACGACCGACCCCGAGGCCGCCATCCTGGTCGTGCGCGAAACTGAACGCGACGCGAACGATTGCAAAAAACTGTTGGCCGCGGCAATCGTTTACGGGATGCACCCCACCGTTTTGCACGAAGACTCGCCCTGGGTTTCTTCCGACTTCCCACATTATACACGCGAGTATCTGGCCCAGCGTTTCGGGCAACAGCTTACGGTTGTATACCACACGGCCCCCTGCGGCAATCAGAGCCCGCGATACCATGTCAAAGGCCAAACGTTTGAAGAGGCCCAACGCTTGGGCGAAAAGCTCGGCGTCGCGGTTGCCGACAGTATCGATGCGATCGGCGAAGAACGGTTCAACGCGGACGCTACTCTGTGGGGGAAGCTGGCCGAGTTGGAACTTCCACGACGGGCCATGCCCTCTGTCGACGAGGCCCAGAAGACGCTCGAGGAGTATCGAGCAACATACGAACGACTGCGGACAGACGCCGCCCCGCGTCCCGAGATTCGCACGGCAGAGTGCGCTATTTTCGGTGCCGAAGGCTCATTGGCCCTGGCGCGGGCGGAAAAGTCGGGCCAAATCGAAGAGACCCTCGCCAGCTATCGGCCGCTAGAGGTGCAAGCAGTGCGAATCGGCGAGGCCACCCTGCTGGGCCTTCCCGGCGAGTGTTTTACCGAGTATGCTCTAACGATCAAAAGTCGCGCAGGCAAAGGGGTGTACGTGGTCAGCTTGGTCAACGGGGAATTGCAAGGCTACATAGTTACGCCCGAGGCCGCTGCCGCCGGCGGTTACGAGGCCACCAATGCCCTGTTTTCGCCGCAAGCGGGGGGAATTATGGTCGAAACGGCCCTCAAGCTTCTTAACAATACGGTTGTTGAAGGACATTAAGAAATGCCAGAATCACAAGTTTATCTCAACGGCAACATGCTGCCGGCCTCGCGGGCCTCGATCAACATCTACGACGCCGGCGTCGTGCAGGGCGCCACGGTGACGGAAATGGTGCGCACGTTCCATCAACATCTCTATCGGCTCGACGACCATCTGGCCCGCATCGAACGCTCGCTCCGCTACGTGCGTTTCGATATCGGCATGACGATCAACGAACTGGGGCATGTGTGCGAAGAACTGGCCAAAACCAACGCCGAACTGTTGGGGCCCGATGACGAGTTGGGGCTGGTGATTTTCATCACGGCCGGCGAGAACCGGCTTTACGCGGGCAGCGCCGGCGCTAGTGCTCGCCAAACGCCCACAATTTGCGTGCATACATTCCCGCTGCCGTTTGATGTTTTCGCGAAAAAAATGCGGGAAGGCGTGCATGTGGTAACGCCTTCGACCCGTCACGTGCCGCCGCAGTGCTGCGATCCCAATATGAAATGCCGCAGCCGCATGCACTATTATCTGGCCGACCAGGAAGCCAAGCTCGTTGATCCCGACTCCGTGGCCTTGCTTCTGGACCTGGACGGAAACGTAACCGAAACCAGCGGGGCCAACTTCTTGATCGTCGAAAACGGAACGATTGTTTCGCCCACGTTGCGAAACACCCTGCCGGGCATCAGCCGCATGACCGTGATCGAACTGGCCGAGTCGCTACGGATACCCTTCGTCGAACGGGACTTCCAGCCCTTTAGTGTGGTTAATGCCGACGAGGCCTTTCTGGCGACCACGCCCTACTGCCTGATGCCGGCCACGAAAATCAACGGCATCACGATCGGCTCCGGCCGGCCCGGCGAAGTATTTGGCAAGCTTATGGAGGCTTGGAGCCGGGAAGTCGATATCGATATTTTGGGACAATTCAACTGACTAATTGGTCAATGAACTAACGGGAGACATACAGTGAGAACGGTTAAAGTTGGCGTGATCGGGTTGGGTCTGATGGGTCGCGAGTTCGGCAGCGCCGCCGCGCGGTGGTGCCACCTGACGGACATGAACGTGCGTCCGGAACTTGTAGCCATTTGCGATGCCAACGAAGGCCTCTTTGGCTGGTTTCAGGACAATTTCTCCACTATAAAAACGGCCACTACCGACTACAAGCAGTTGTTGGCCGACCCCGATGTTGAGGCCGTCTATTGTGCCGTCCCCCACAATCTGCACGAGCAGTTCTATACCGACATCATCAAGGCCGGCAAGCACCTTATGGGCGAAAAGCCCTTCGGTATCGACAAGCCGGCCAACGATGCGATTATGAAATGCATCGCGGATCGTCCCGACGTGTTCGTGCGCTGCACGTCGCACTTCCCCTTCGTCCCGCCCATGCAGCGCATCGGCCATATGATCGAAGAGCAGGCCTTTGGGCAGATCATCGAAGTCAACTCTGGATTCCTGCACGCCTCGGACCTCAACCCCGACAAGGTCATCAACTGGAAGCGGATCCTTAAAATCAACGGCCTGTACGGTTGCATGGGCGACTTAGGCATGCACCCTTGCCACGTTCCCTTCCGCGCCGGATGGTTTCCCAAAACTGTCAGAGCCGTGCTATCGAATATCATGAAACAGCGTCCCGACAAAGACGGGAATATCGTGCCCTGCGAAACATGGGACAACGCCACGCTGCTGTGCGACGCCATCGACGGCAACACGGGCGAGCCCTTTCCGTTGACGATCAAAACCCAACGCATCGCGCCCGGCGAAACGGACACCTGGTATTTCGAGGTAAAAGGCACAAAGGGTTGTGCGCGCTGGTCGGCCAAAAATCCGCGTCGACTGGAAATGCTCGAATACACGGGCGGATCATTGCAGGCCTGGCAACAGATCGACATGGGCTGGACGCCCGCTTTCGGTGGTATCACCGGCGGCATCTTCGAGTTTGGATTCAGCGATGCCATTCAACAACTTTGGGCCGCCTTCCTCTACGAACTTACCGAAGGCAAGCCCAAGAGCCGTTTCGCCGGCTGTGTAACGCCCGAGGAAGTCGCCTACTCGCACCGACTGTTCACCGCGGCGTTAAAGAGCCAGGAACATTCGACGACCGAGGTTGTCTAACGATCAATCAGCAATCGTAAATTGGACATTGATCATTGTTCATTGAACCTTGATCATTTCAACCCCTCCTACCCTTAAAATCATCACAAGCCTAAAGCATCGGCTTGTCATGCTCCTAGCGGCCAGCGCGGTTGTTTGCATTCGATACAGTTTACTCACTTTCGCTAATCGGAACGTCGAAAAAAATTGGTGGGTGATACGGTAGTTTTTTCCGTATCGTTTATCAATTGTTCCGCTCGAACTGGCGAGGTGAGGCATGTCAAGTCTTGGTAACATTCTTCTGGACAAGGAAATCCTGCTCGAAAGCGGCACAAACGAACTGGAATTGCTGGTCTTTTCGGTGGCCGACTACACTTTCGGCATCAATGTTGCCAAGGTTCGGGAAGTTTTGCCCTGGAAAGAGATAACCAATCTGCCCAAGGCACACCCTTCGATTTGTGGCGTTTTCAAACTTCGCGACCACGTGATTCCTTGCATGTCTCTGGCGCGTCATTTGGGCATCGAGACCGAGAAAGCCGACAACGATTCGACAATCATCCTCACCGATTTCAATCAGCAGCAAACGGCTTTTGTCGTCGATTCGGTAGACCGCATCTATCGGCTAAGTTGGGAAAACATCCTAGCCGTGCCCGGGCTGGATGCTTTGTTGCAAACGCCAGTAACGGCCTTGGCTCGCCACGAGAACCGCTTGATCGTGATGCTCGATTTCGAAATGATGCTGGACAACGTTACGAACCAGTTTTTCCGCACCGACGCCGTCGACAATCCCTTGGGCTTGCCGCGTGAAACGTGCCGGATCTTGCTGGCCGAAGATTCGCCCACCGTGCGTGAGGCGATCGGCTCCACACTTCGCAACAGCGGTTATACGCACCTCGAAGTCTTCGAAAACGGCGGCGAAGCCTGGAGTTGGATACAGGAAAAGTTCGCCGAACGTGGGCGTGTGGAAGATGTCGGTGACATTCTCATTTCCGATGTAGAGATGCCGCAGATCGACGGCTTCCACCTCACCAAGCGAATTAAAGAACACCCGTCGCTCGCCAAGCTGCCGGTGCTGCTGTATTCATCCATCGTAACACCCGACAACCACAAAAAGGGAAAGATGGTGGGCGCCGACGCCCAGATCTCCAAGCCGGAGCTATCCCGAGTGGTCGAGTTGGCAGACAAGCTGATAAGTGAATATCAACAATCCTGCCGCGCCTCGGATTTACAAACCGTCACACAAGCCGCTCAGTCAGTCGCCGACCAGACCGAGTCTCCGCTGGAGGCTAAAGCAGAGTTTAAGGAAGTAACTCCCGTTGCGGAAGAAGCACCTAGCGTTCCAGAAACGCCCCAGGTACAAGATGTTCCGACTCCTGTTCAACCCACCAGCGAAATCGACGTCGATATTTTCGAGAATCAGACAGTCGATCAAACGCCCGACGGGATCAGCCCGTCGCTGTGGAGCACGTTCTTGCGTGAATTGAAGAACCACGCGATGCGACTAAACCAACTTTTCAACTGTCTGGGCACTGAAAGCCAAGATAAAGACTTGCCTAGAGAAATTCTTCGCACTCTTCACACCATCAAATCCGCGTCGATGGTAGTGCCGCTGGATCCGGTCACGCGTTGCACGCATCTGGCCGAGAGCCTCGTGCAGGCGGCCACGACCAACCCGGAATTGTGGCAAAGCGAAGGGCTGGCAGAATATTTGTCTTGGCTGGAATCTATAAACGACTCTGCAACAGACATCGAGACAACCTTGGCCGCCGCTGTAGAACTCGAAACGCTGCTTTCGGTACAGACGGTTGGCAGTTAACCGGGCCGCTTCATAACGCAAGACCAGCCCAGGTATCCATCTTCGCGGTCGGGACTTTCGAAACGGAACGTCCGCAGTTGCACCATATCCAGAAGCCGTCCGAGCTCGCCGTGGATATCTTCTTCGGTTACTCGAGGCGGTCCGCCTTCGGACTCGTCGTTGGCATTGCCGGCCAACGCAACGTAATGCGAGCCGGGCCGCGTCACTCGCCAAAGCAAATCCAACAACTGGTCGAGGTTGTCGCGCCGCGCGAAGTGATAGAAACTGGAGTCGAAAATCAAATCGAACGGCTCCGCGTTCTTAGCAAAGTTATAAACATCATCAAGTATGAAGTGAACCGGAGCATTTTCCAAACGTCCACGCCGACGGGCTCGTTCCAAGGCGGTGGGCGATGAATCGATGGCCGTGACTTCGAAGCCGTTTTTCGCCAGGCAAACCGCGTTGGCGCCCGTGCCACAGCCGAGTTCGAGCACCCGACCGACGGGAATGGCACCCTCTTCAATCAGCTTTTTCAATTCGCTCGACGCTTGTCCCGTCTCCCAGGGCGGTCGCCCCTCGCGATAGAGTCGGTCCCAGTCGACAAATGTAGGATGTTCGGAAGGCTGTGCAATTGTCATGATTTGGTCGGAAATAATATTCCCGCATAAAAGTAGAAAAATAAGCTTGGCCCCTCTGACCTTTTCCAGCATACAAAGGCCACCGCTAGAGAATAACTCATTATCGCCGTTTGGCGGGATCAAGCAACCACCGTAATGGCGGGGTATCAAATGGCACGCCGCTGCTGTCTGGGGCCCGTTGCGAATGGTGTCTTACTTCACATCTTCGCTGCCGAAGCGTTTTCTGAACGACTGCGAGGTGTGCATCCCTACCAGCCGTGCTACCATAACCGCCAAGTATAGCTGGCCCATGACAGCTTCAAAGGCGGCCAAGGTTCGTGCGATTGACGTGGCCGGTGTGATATCGCCGTAGCCCAGCGTGGTCAGGGTTACGAGACTAAAATAGATAGGGTTAATCGATTCTCCGGATCCAAACCGCATCTGGCTGACTTTTTCGGCACTGTTCTCAAAACCAAAATTGAACGAGTCGGGGTTGAAAACCGTTAGCAGCGAAAAAACAACAGCCCACAACAGTCCGATCAAAAAGTATACGCAAAGCGACGCCGAGATGGTATTTATCGTTACCTTCTCGTCTGAAAAAACGTAGCCCAGAATCACCAGACTCGTAAAGGAGAGAAAAACAATATTGACCACGTGCTGCAATACTTCCACGGTAACTGAGTCACTGAAAATCACGGCCACATCCAACACAATATACGGTACTGCCAGACATAGCATGATGCGCGTAACGGTTGGACTTTTCGAGATGGCCAAAACCACGGCCAGCAGCAATGCCACGAAAAGGATCGCTATCGCGATTCGAGCGGCATTATGGTCGCCA
>CAZISU010000078.1:0-11521 GCA_964541935.1 uncultured Planctomycetaceae bacterium
CTCGACGCACTCGGCTTCTAGCAAGGCCTTGTTGTAGATGTCAAGCTCTTCGGGTTCGGATTCTTTCCATATCCGCTCCATCCGTTCGAACTGTGCGGGGCCGGGCTTGCCACTAACCACCTTGGCAAGCGCTTCGACGTCCATGCGTCCGTAGGCGCGGTGAAAGGCCGCCCAGGCCGATTCGGGCGTGGACAGGTCGACCTTCTCTGGAAAATCGGCGACCTTCTTGCCCACAGCCCGTCGCTGCACCTTCACTTCGGGCTTGCCCTCTTCATTCGCCCCCATGACATTCTTGTAATCAACAAACTTACCATCGACATCGAACGTGAAGACCTGGTTTACGACCACCTTCTCCTTATTCGCATGAAAGGTCGCGAGGTACTTGTAGCGGATCGAGCGGTTCCCGTTGGAGTGTTTTTTCAAGTTTCCCCATTCGATCGTCTTCCGCGTGGTCACGTCCCGAAAATTGTGACGGAAGAAGTCTTCTACCAGCTCGATGAGCGCCTTAGATGCGGCTTTCTCGGGTTGGGGTTTGTCGGCGGACGTCGAGTTTCCCTGGGGAGCAGAATCTTCATTCTTTCCTTCCTTCGGCACCAAACTCGGATCGGCCTCGTGATATTCGAGGTTTAAGCCTCCCTCGTCGGTGACCGAGAGAATAGTTACGTCGAAATGTTTTTTCTCGGCAGTGGTGATCAACAAACGACAAGGGACCGAGGGGAGCTTATAGGTCGTGAGATCTTGCACTTTTGCATCGGGCGACATGGCAACAAAGCTCTTGCCGTCCCACATTTTCGCCTTATCACCGCGTAGACACCCGAGAAAACGATCGAAAAGCAGGTCGCCTTTGCCCGACTTGGTGAATTGGCTGAAATCATCCAGATCCTTTAGCGATCCTTTAACACCCAGAGTTTCGTTGCTGGCGAGGTCAAGGATCGTTTTAGCATCAGGTTTGCCGGCTTTCGGCAAGGTCACTTTTTTCATCAATGCATGTGATTTGTCGATGTTTATCGAGTTTTCGCGCGAAGTAACATTCCCTGTTTGTTGTTTCACTTCCACCAACCGCACATCGTCGAACCACACCTTCCCGGGCCCGTAAACCTGGAGTCCGACAACCAGTTTCGCGGTTCCCGGCGGGATATCGACTTTGCCGGTGTACTTCTTCCAATCGTGATCGACCGGCGGTTGGCCCAGTTGTTGCTCGCTGCCGATGTAGGCTGCCCATTTATGGGAAATCCAACGCCCGTATTTGTCGAGAAAAATCACGTCCAATACAGCTCTGGATACCTTCTCGGCTTTGACCTGAGCGGAAAGCTCGATGCTTGGAGCTTCGCCGTTTTGCTCGACGGTTTGCGACCACGATGCAATCGGGAAGAACCCTGGGGCAGTTTTCTCTATACACAGACTGGCCTTGCCCTCGAAGGCGACTTTTTTGTCCCACGAATACTTGACGCCCTCAATGGCCGCCCCCTGTTCCCATCTGTCGGGCGTTTTGCCGCCATGCTCGGCTCCAGAGTTGGGCAAAATGTTATCCGCAAGCAATATGGTCTCGAACGCTACTCTCTCTTGCTCTGTGAGTACCGGCAGCTTCTTTGAAACATCATCCAACGATTTTTTCCAAGATCTCAAGAGTGCCGCGTAATCTTCGGGCAATTGACCGGTCTTTCCGTTGCATACGTGGTCATATAGTTCGGAACTGAAATCCACAACAGACCGCAGCAAGGCTTGCGTGCGGCCGAGTTCATTGGGTCTCTGGAACTGCAAGCCTATCGCACGACACATGTGTTCTGCTTTTCGATGAGCAGACTCCGTCAATTGCCTGTTTTCATTCGGCTCCTTCTTATTGATGTCGAGCCATTCGAAATACAATCTTAATGTGTATTTCACTTCATCTTCGAGAAGGATGTATAACGCATTCGAGTGTTTGTCGACGGCTAGCCAGTCTTTCTTTTCGTACGCACTGACAAGAGAATCGTATTCCGCGTTAACGTTGCCAAGCACATCCACATAACCCGATCGACGGACCGCTTCGACGACAGCAAGTGATTTGGGGTCGGCCGAACCACCGCTTTTCGTCTCCGGATTGTTTTTCTCGGATGGAGGTTTGACGGCGGGCTTTGAGTTTTCATGATGAGTGGAGTGTTCGACCTTTTCTTTCAATTCTTTCACACAAACATCATCAAACCACACCTTCCCGGGTCCGTAATCCTGGAGCCCAATGACCATTTTCGCGGTCCCCGGCGGGATATCGACTTTACCTGAGTACTTTTTCCAATCGTGCGTAGCCGGCGGTTGGCCCTGTTTTTTGCTGCCGATGTAGGCCGCCCATTTGTGAGAAATCCATTTTCCGTTTTTGTCGAGGAAGACCACATCCAATACGGCTTTGGTCATTTTCTCGGCCTTGACTTGGGCAGAAAGTTCCAAGGCCGGAGCATTGCCCTTTCGCGGCACGGTTTGCGACCATGATGCAATCGGGAAATATCGCTGGGCTGTTTTCTCGATGAATAGGCTGGCCTCGCCCTCGAAAGCGATATTTTTATCCCATGAATATTTCACACCCGGGATTGCCGCTTCATGTTTCCATGCGTCTGGCGTTTTACCGCCGTGCTCGGCTCCGGAATTGGTTAATATGTTTCCATCCAGCAATACTCCCGGAATTTTTGTTGAAATGAGATGAGATAGGTATTTCCAGTGTTTTTGAATCTCTGCATAACGATCAGGTGCTTGCTCGAATTTTCCATCATGTATGCTGTTGTGTAGAGCGTCGGCAGATTTCACAATTCCTTGCAGAGTGGTGCATAATATCTCCAGATCACGCCGGTATCTGAAATGCGATTTTATCTCGCTATGCATAGTCTCAGCTTTTCGCCGAGCAGGTTCCATTGACTTATTACTTTCGCCCGGAATCTTCTTAAGAGGGCTCCGAGGTAATATAACCGCTGACACGACTTCGGCTCTAAGCAGGTTGGATAGTTTACTTGAGTGCTGATCGACGGTCGGCCAGTCCTTCTTATGGTAGGCCTCGCGAAGGGAATCATATTCCATCTTGGCTTTCTCGAGCACATTAACAAAAGTCGACTGGCTGTCCGTTTCGGCCGAGACGCGTGAACTACCAGGACATTTCTCAAGCTCAAACACAACCCGTTCAATCCGCGTGGCCGGGATGATGACCTCCTTGCTTGCCGGTTCGTAGCCGTCGAGTTCGACTTTGACTTTCCGCACGCCGGGATCTACTTCGAAAAGATCGTCCGACTTGCCGACGTGCTTACCGTCTACCAGTACCGTAGCTCCAGCAGGCAGCGTGCGGACGTATAACTCGGTGGGCGGCTGCTTGGCTGGGCCGGCCAGGGCGATCATGCCGCCGACCAGTGCGGATACGATTAAGAGCGCGGCGGTGATTTTGATTGCTCGGGGCATTAGTTCGTCCTTTCGGATTGCGCACCGGTCGCGAGCGACCGGGCTAAACGTGTGCTTAGCGGGAGTAAACGGATTCTTTCAGATTGTACTTATCTTGTATACGGCCCGAGGGGGCAAAATCAGGCCCGTGTTCTTGCGAATTTGGCTAACTTTCGATAAAATCTGGGTGTTCTTGGAAAATGGTCGCCCGATAAGCGAGATCAGCAGTGGCAGAATTCACTCCGTCGATTGCATTGCCGAACGATAGCCGCACGCGGGCGACTCTGTTGGATCGGCTGTGTGAGGGCTCGGATCTGGTCGCCTGGGAGGAATTTTTTGGGCGCTATTGGTCGCTAATATTCGCCTTCGCGCGGCATCGGGGCTGCTCGGAGCATACGGCCGAAGAGGTCGTGCAGGACGTGATGCTGAAGGTCTTCGAGCAGAAGGATCTCTTCCGCTACGATCCGGCGCGGGGCCGCTTCCGCTCTTGGCTGGGGGCGCTGGTGCATAACCGTGTGGCCGACTTCCGCCGCGGGCCGTCGCAACGTGTCCGCGCGGTCGGTGGTGACTCGCACGCCGATCTTGTGGAAAACGTGGCCGATGGGGCCGCACCCGAGGCGGACTGGGACGCGGCCTTCGAGCAGTCGATGCTCTTGGTGTTGCTGGACGTTGTGCGGAGCGAGATGAGCCCACGGGCGTACTTGGCCTTCGAACTTTCGACGTTGCACGGCATGCCGGGCGGCAAGGTGGCCGAACATACGGGGCTCACGCGCAACGGCGTTTATCGGGCCAGAAAAAGGGCCATGGCGAGGTTACGCGAATTGGGGGCCGCCTATCGACGCGACGGCCGGCTGGGCGAACAACTTGAGCAAGCCGTACGACTGCGGCCCGACGCGGCCGTCGAGCGGTCGCTTTGCACGCGAATCGAACAGACCATGCGGTCCGCCGGGGAGTCTTTTTCCGAATGATGCCAATGATATTGGTAAAAATGCGGACGTATTAGCCGAGTCGCTTGCGACCGGCTTGCGACTGTGACATACCCCCCCAGTGGTCTCGCTCCACCGATTCCATATTGACTTTTTAGCCGAGATTCAATAGTATGGGTTCATGGGACGGGCGCGTCCGTCCGGGGTTTGGCCCTTTTTCATCACTTTGACCGGTTTTGATCGGCATTTTCGATCAGTTGGCTCGGACGGACGGGTCCGTCCTATTGCTGGAGTATTTACATGAGTACAGTTGCTAATCCGGGCACGAAACATGATCCGACCAAGCACGAGGCCATTTTAGAGCAGGCAATTTTGATATTCGCCGCGGATGGTTTTGCCCGCGCGGACGTGCAGGCGATTGCCAATGCCGCGGGAGTGGGCAAAGGCACGGTTTATCGATACTTCGGCAGCAAGTTGGATCTGTTTTACGCTTGTACGTTGGAGATTGGCAAGCGCGTGGACGAGCAGGTTGCAATCGCCATCAGCGAGATGGGCTCACCACTCGATAAGATCCGCACTGCTCTGGAGATTTATGCCGACTTTTTTGGGGCAACACCGGAATATCTGGAGCTTTGGGTACAAGATCGGGCCGAGTTTCGTGGCGTCATGCCGGAGTCGCACTATCAGTATCACAACAAGCAGATAGACGGCTTCACTGATATTCTGCAGCAGGCCATTGATTCCGGCCTGATATGGCCGGTCGACGCCCGTAAGACGGTTATCGCCTTGGCCAATTTACTTTTAGGCAACCTGGTTTTCACTTGTTGCCATAGTTTTCCCGAAGGTAGCAAGGAAATGGTGGCCGGCATGGCGAAGCATGCGATTGACTTGTTCATGCGGGGCTTATTGAAAGACCCGGACGCCTACGTTCCCATCGGAACAGATAAAGAGAAATTGCATTGAGACAAAACCCTTATCAGCGCTTGATATCGATTACAAGCTGTTTGGCTTTAGCGTTTGGGCTGTGTGGCTGTCGGCAGTCGGCGGACACGTTTGAGCAAACCGATGTGCCCCGCCACTTGGAGGTCGAGGTCGTCGACGTGCAGCCCGAACAGATCAACAGCACGTTGCGTTTGGTGGGAACGTTGATACCCATCCGCGCGACGACGATTGCTTCGGACGTGGACGGCACAATTATGTCGTTTCCGCTTTCCGATCGCAAGCTGGTTTATGAAGAAAACGGACAGACTCACTCGGTGACTTTGGGCCTGGATTTAGGTCAAAAGGTACGCAAGGGCGAGGTGATTTGCCAGATCGATCCGGTGAATTACGAACATGCATTGAGCGTGGCCAAGGCGAATTTGCAGCTAGCCGAGGGAAATCTGGCCGATCTTATGGCGTGGAAGCGACCCGAGGAGATTGCCCAACTCGAGGCCCAAGTCGACGAGGCCCGCGCGGCCCATGCCCGCGCGAAAGCCGATCTGGAACGTTCGAAAAGTTTGGTCGAGCGCAAGGCCACGTCGCAAAGCATTCACGACGAGATAGTAATGATCGAACGCACGGCCGAAGCTGGCGTGCGCCGCGCCGCGGCCGGCCTGGCCCTGGCCAAGGCGGGTCCGACCAAAGAGCAGGTCAACGTCGGCAAGGCCCATATCGAGGCGGCCAAGGCCGAGGTTGCGCGTCAGGCCGAACAGCTCCGTAAAACGTCGATTCGCGCGCCCTACGACGCCGTGGTCAGCAACCGATACGTGGACGTAGGCAGCCGCATCACGGCCACGCCGGTGGTCGACATCCTGCAAATTATCGACCCCCGCGCACTGTTGGCGCAAGTTTCCGTGCCCGAGCAATACCAGGGCATGATCAAACTCGACAGCGTGGCCATGGTTAGCGCGACGGGCGTGCCCCAGGCCGTGCCGGGCGTGGTCGATCTGATTAACTCGATTGTCGATCAAGAAACCCGCACCTTTCGCGTGCGTGTTACGCTCGATAATCGTAAAGACATCTTCAAGGCCGGCGGTTTTGTGAACGTCGATCTTCCCGTAGTCTCAGCCTCCGGAGTCTTGGTCGTACCGCAAGCGTCGATTACGCTCTCCAACGGTACCCCCACCGTCTTTGTCTGTAAAGATGGTCGCGTGCATCGTCGCGCGGTGCGGCCGGGCATGAGAAATCGCTCGCACGTCGAGATCATTTCCGGTTTGACGCCGGGCGAAAAAATCGTGGCCGGTAAGACGTCGCTTTTGGCCGATGGACTGAGAGTGAAAGTCAGATGAAGATATCCGAAGTTTCCATAAAGCGTCCCGTTTTAACCTGCATGGTCGTTTTGGCCTTGGTGGTGTTCGGGGCAGTGTCGTATCGAACCATCGGCGTGAATCTGTTCCCGGAAGTCGAGTTCCCCGTGGTCACGATCACGGTGGTTTACGAAGGTGCCGACCCGGAAACTATCGAGAGCGAGGTCGTTGACAAGATTGAGGAAGCCGTCAACACGATCAGCGGCATCAAGTCCTTGCGGAGCGAGAGCATCGAGGGGCTGGGGCAGGTGTTCGTCGAATTCGAGTTGGAAAACGACGTGGACATCGTCAGCCAGGACGTGCGCGACAAGGTAGCGGCCATTCGCGCCGAATTGCCCTTGGAGATCGAGGCCCCCGTAATCGAGAAGTTCGACATCAACTCGGCCCCCATTCTGGCGATTGCGCTGTCGGGGCCGGTTGCGGTGCGAGATTTGTCGGCCTTTGCCGACGACGTGCTCAAGCCGCAGATCGAGAGTATCTCGGGCGTGGGTAACGTGCGGCTGGTGGGAGACCGCGAGCGCGAGATCCGCATTTGGCTGCGGGGCGACGTATTGCGGGCCCACAACCTTTCTGCCCAAGACGTTTTGGACGCCCTGGCCCGCGAGAACATGGAGCCGCCGGGCGGTCGCGTGGAAACTGCCGAGCAAGAAATCATCGTCAAGACCAAGGGCAAGATCGAAAAGTTCGAGGATTTCGGCGATATCATCGTGGCCAACCGGGGCGGCACGCCGCTGCGCGTACGCGACGTGGCCTGGGTGCAAGACGGTCTGGAGGACGAACGCAGCCTGGCGCGGCTTAACGGTCAACGGGCCGTTTCGCTGTTGGTCAGACGTCAGACGGGCGAGAACACCTTGGCGGTGGCCGAGGGCGTTAAGAAACAACTCAATAAGATTCGCGCGCAGTTGCCCGAAGGGTATCGGCTCACGATTGCCCAGGACCTTTCGGTTTTTGTCGATGAAAGCATCAGCGAGGCCAAGGGCGAGTTGCTGCGCGGCGGTTGTCTGGCGGTGATCGTGATTCTGCTATTCCTGCGCAGCTTCCGCGGCTCGCTGGTGGCGGCGGTTACTATTCCCACCACGATCATCGCCACGTTTTCGTTCATGCTGGCCATGGATTTCACCATGAACATGATGTCGATGCTGGCCCTCACAATCTCGGTGGGCATGATCATCGACGACTCGATTGTGGTGCTGGAGAACTCATACCGGCACATGGAAGAGGGCAAATCCCGCTTTGCGGCCGCTTATGCGGCCATGCAAGAGATTGGTTTTGCGGTCATCGCCACCTCGCTGGCCGTGGTGGCTGTGTTCGTGCCGGTAGCCTTTATGGACGGTATTGTGGGCAAGTTCTTCTTCGAGTTCGGCATGACCGTCACCTTCGCCGTGGTGGTCTCGACCCTGATCGCCGTCTCGCTCTCGCCCATGCTCTGCTCGCGATTACTGAAGGTTAACACCAAACGTGGTGTGTTCTTCAACGTGGTCGAGAGTGTACTATCGAGCGTGGAATCATTTTACCGGGGCGTGTTGAAGTTCTCGTTGGCCCACCGCTTCATTGTGATTTTTGCAGCGTTGGGGGCTTTTGTGGCGGCCGTGTTCGTGTCCGGGTTTTTGGGCCAAGAGTTCGTGCCGGATTCTGATGAAAGCCAATTCAACGTACAGGTGGAAACCCCCATCGGCACCTCGATCGGTTCCACCAGCGATGTTTTGACGGAAATCGAACACCGTCTGCAAGAGTTGCCCGGCGTGATGTACACGTTTACCACCATCGGCGCCGGTATGGAAGAACGCGTCAACGTCGGCACCGTTTTGACAAAGCTCGTGCCCAAGGAAGACAGAGAACTAAGCCAGTTCCAATTGATGAGCATGGCGCGGAACAAGTTGAGCGATTTGGCGCACCTGAAGGTCAGCGTGGAGATCATTCCCCGCGTGGGTGGCGGCGGGTTCCGCGTGGCGCCCTTGCAATACAACGTTCGCGGACGCAACCTAGACGAACTGGTCGAGGTTTCCGATAAAATCATCGCCAAGATCAAAGACGAGCCGGGTATCGTCGACGTGGTCTCGACCTACGACGAGGGCAAACCGCAGGCCGACCTGATTATCGACCGCGACCGGGCCTCGGACCTGGGCATTTCTGTGGAAGATATCGGCAAAGCCGTGCATGCGCTCATCGGCGGACGCAAGGCGACCACCTTCGAGGAAGACGGCGAAACCTACGACGTGCGCGTGCGCTTGATCGAAACCCAGCGCGATCGGGCCGACGCGATTCTGAACGTGCCGGTGCGGACGAAATGCGGCAAGCTCGTCGAACTGCGAAACTTGGTTAAAGTCGACCGCACCACAGGGCCGGTGCAAATCAATCGCGAGGACCGCCTGCGGGTGGTCACGGTTTTGGGCGGACTGGAAAAGTCGAAGCCGTTGAAATCGGCCATGCAAGACGTTACGGCGGCGGCAGCCGATATCGGTCTTCCGTTGGGCGTGACCGCCAAGTTCGCTGGCGACGCCGAAATGATGGAAGAATCGTTCGCCAACATGATTTTCACGTTGATGCTGGCGGTTGTGCTGATCTACATGGTGCTGGCCGCGCAATTCGAGAGCCTGATCCACCCCTTCACCATCATGCTCTCGCTGCCGCTGTCGATCGTGGGCGCCTTGGGCCTTTTGGCGCTCACTGGACGAACTCTCAACATTTTCTCCATGATCGGCATGATCATGCTCATGGGGCTGGTCACCAAGAACGCCATCCTCTTGATCGACTACACAAACCAACTCCGCCGCGAGGGCATGGGAATAACCGACGCTATACTGCGAGCCGGGCCCGTGCGACTACGGCCGATTTTGATGACCACGCTTTCGACCATCGCCGGCATGATCCCCGTGGCCATCGGCCTGGGCTCTGGTGCTGAAACCCGCGCGCCCATGGGCACCGCCATCGTGGGCGGGCTGTTGACCTCGACAGTGTTGACGCTGGTTGTAATACCGGTGGTCTATAGCCTCATGGACGACATTTCGGCCTTTGCGAGCCGCCTGCTGTTCGGCAAGACGGATACAAAAACGCACGAATTGGCAATCGAAGGCAGAGCAATACTCGAAGCTGCGGCAGAAGGCTCGCTGTCTTCGCCAAACGTCGAGATACCCTTGGGCGACCTTGCCGCGAAAGGTCTTCCTGGCAGCGGAATTCCGGCCGATGGTGGTCCGCACGCGCGCCGCCAAGCAGCAGCGAAGGCATCGTCCGTGGCCACGGTTTCGGCGTCGGAAGATCTATCTTCCGACGTTACGGTGCGGATCGTCCCGGCCAAACAGGACACGATCAGTATTCGACCGCCCAAAAAATGAAAGAGGAAAGATGCATAGCACCTTTCCTCTTTCATATAGAATACAGATCGTTTTTTTGCGATATTATTGCCGTGCTTTGCGTAGCAACAACATCAAGCAACCAAGTCCCATCAGCAGCAAGGTACTTGGTTCGGGTACTGTGGCTTGGGGGCTTGCTCCGACCTGCCAGTTGGCTGCCAATACGGTGGCGTCTGCGTCATTGACCGTTCCATCGCCATTAAAATCGCCCATGGCCCATTCGGCATTGCCGGCCAGCCAATTGGCGGCCAGAACCGCGGCATCCAGGTCGTCTACGATCCCGTCAATATTGGCGTCGCCCGGTATCGGCGTGGCTCTGAACGTCAAGGCCGCTGCATCTTCTAAGCCGCCGGCATAGGCGAAACCCGGATTGCCTTCATATGTCATGTCCATGCCCGTGGCTCCCTCAAGCATATTTTCCATCACAACGTAGGCATAGTGAACGTCATTGACCGAGATAGACTGCTTTGTGTCCATGTCCGTCCAATTTTGCCAGAAGGGAATAGCAATCTCATAGGTCCAGATATCGCCGCTATGTTTCTGAGCAGCGATAACGCCGTCCGTTCCGGCATCGGGCCAAGTC
The DNA here is from genome assembly GCA_964541935.1 of uncultured Planctomycetaceae bacterium. Classification (GTDB taxonomy): domain Bacteria; phylum Planctomycetota; class Planctomycetia; order Pirellulales; family Thermoguttaceae; genus JAFGTN01. Next base: position 10,541 of record CAZISU010000078.1, read on the forward strand.
GGGTCATTAGTGTAATAGGCATCGCCATAATACTGAATCTCGTTCATGATGACCACAGATGAACCCGGGCCGGGATCGAACGCCAACTGTGTCGAGCCGATACCGCTATGCGGTATATCGTCGATTGCAGTGCCGATACCAACTACCGCATGCCCGCCCCCGTGGCCGAGCCCGTCGTCCTGGTCGGTTTGGATTGCGACATACAGCATGTCGTCGGCATCGTTCCACGCAAACTTTGCTCTCGTAATAGATTCCATTGGAGCATCACCGCTGCGTGTGTTCCAGAGAACGAACGGCTCCGACCATGGCGTAGAGTACGACCAATCTGACAGATAGCCGTCGATTGTAATCGCCCCAATTTCAGGAACGTTGAATGCTTCGTTCTGAGTCGGTTCGGCCATCGTCGAACCACATGCACACATAGTAACCACAAGCAACGCGAGACATGACTTTTTCATAACGTACAACTCCCCTTGTTAGACATTAAAAATGTAACCACACAATCAATTGGTATACCTCTATCCAGCGTCTTTTCCCTTAAGGCAAACAACCCTCCTTTCAAATGCCTGTGACTGCAAGTTTCAACATTGTATCAGCCTATCGGAAATGGCGTTATAATTCAAGCTTTTTCCATCAAGTTAACTAATTTCAAGATGGCCATCGATTACCTGCAGAAGAGTGCAAGGGCCGAAACAATAAAGGGGACGGAAGTGCGTCAGGGAAATGGCTCATCGAGATTTTACAAGCGCACAAGTCCCCACAAGGAACCCGTGTTTCTTCTGTTTGCAGAGCATGCTAATTTTGGATGAGATCTCTTATTATCTCTCCACCAGATCGTACACCCGCACGTAGTCCACCAGGAACCGATCCGGCAGCTTCGCCTTGGTGATGTCGCCCGCCCAGGGGCCGATCTCGTCGCTCAGCAGCATGTACTCGGGGACCTGGCAAGCGCCTCCCGCCTTCGTGCGCCACGTTTCTTTT
>CAZISU010000079.1:0-11503 GCA_964541935.1 uncultured Planctomycetaceae bacterium
ATCGTCGTAAGGCATGACCTTCTTGGCGGCGGCAATGATCTTTGCGCCCGGGCCCAACAAGGGCGGGCCGAAGTTGGTGTGATAGATCAACTGCAAATCGCCCGGCTCGGATGAGATGTTCTCGACCGTGTCGCGGATCGTAATTTCCGCCCGACCGGGACGGGTACTTATCGTAGATGTCAAGCGCAGCTTGTTGCCGAAGAGGCGGGATTCGTCAACCACGCCGGTGACGGAGATTCGGCCGTCGGCCTCGTCCACCGAGACTTCCACCTTGTGCGCCGGCGTATTGGCGATGCGTCCGTGCAAGCCATAGCGTAGGATACCGTTTTCCTTGAACTCGGGGCCGCCGTTATACTCCAACCCGCAACGCACGAGCATCTCGTCAAAGCCGGCCAACCAGCCTATCCCGCTGGGTTCATCCAGGCGAACGAAGGCCGGGTTAACCGGGCCGTTGATGGGAGAATCCCAACCCAGCCGAACGTCGCCGCAGCGAGCTTGCCAAATGCCCATGCCGCGCGTGGGCAACACGACGAAGCTCAGCTTCCCGTTGTCGACTTCCACCGTTTCGACTCCGGCGCTCAACCCGTTTTGCAACGTTCGCTTCACAACCGAACATCCGTTCGCTTTGGGGCCGAGATCCTCGGGCCCCAGGCGGAATTGCGTTGAGGAAGCATTCGTATCCGGGGCGGCGACGGTCCAAACCTTTTGCCCGGCTTTAACTCGCGGCGGCGGGGCGGCTTCCAAAATCCCGCCCAAGGCCGCCACGCCCACCGTGCCCAACGAAACGGCCATCGCCCGTCGTCGCGTTATCTTTTCATTTTGCTCGGATTCGGTTGTCATTTAATACTCACCAGCGCCTTTGCGGTCATCGACCTGTTCAAGCTTTCCGTTATTCTTGATGGAAACTGTCCGGCCCACCGACGCGACAATGGTTTTCCCGCCCGAGGTGACCTTGAACTTATTATCGTCGACGTCGATATCAAAAACAACACCGCGGATTTTGACCCCTTTGAGAGACATTTGCGGCGCGAAGGACGGCGGTCGCGGGCTGACGAGAATGCTGCCGTCAAATTGTGCGTCGACACCGAACATGCCGAAAATGATAGCCTGCGCCACGGTCACGCCGTCGACGGTGCATTGCAAGGGCGTATCGTGTCGGTAGTCGATGCGTTCGGCCACGATGGAATCGCCCCAATACGGTAGCCGACTGCCCCACCAGAGGCAACGTTGCAATATGTCTTCACCCTGCTTAGAGTGGCCGGCCTTGTAGAGCCGTTCGGCGATTTGCGGCGGGAAACAAGTGCAAGCTCCCGGCCCGCCGTTGTCGACGTCGTTCGTGTCATACTCCGGATCGCCCTTGGCCAGGCTGTGCAAGCCGTGCTCGGAGAGAAACTCCTGCTCGTTAAGGTGGCTCATCAAGCCGGCCTCGGTTTCCTCATCCAAAACGCTGCTGCCGAAGAGCTTGAACATCTGCACGGTCCAGCGAGTTTCGGCTTTTCCTTGTCCGTTTGTAAAGTCGAACCACTTGGTTTTCGGGTTCCACTGCCTCTGCTTCAAAAGTTTTTTCAAAGCCCCTGCCCGTTCGAGAAGATACGGAGCCGGCTTGCCCGCAATTTCCGCCAGGCGTGCCGCACGCAGATAATTTGCGTGGCGACGCCCGTTGAGGTCCGGCATGACGTGGTTGTAAGCATCACGCCGCCGACGCAGTTCCAGGTGGCTGTTCGACGGCCCATAGTCGATCAACTCGACCGGCTTTGATACGTTGTCAAGGACCGTGGCATTTTTTAGCACATGTTCCAACACGCTTTTGCCGTCGACCACCTCTTCGAGAAACGCGGTATCGCCCGTGTTCTTGATATAGTAGTAGATCATCCCGATAATCTTCTCCTGGTTGACCATGTACCAGGGCCCAAACGCCTTGCCGTCGATGGGGTTGAAAGAAAAATGCTTGGTCATGTCGCATTTGAGAAACTGCTTGATATGCTCGCGATGCGCCGCCGGATCGAAAAGCGGCATGATCTCCCAGATTTCGCCGTAATTCCACAGATAATCGCAAACGCAACCGCCGCGGATACTGCCCGTAGAATAATACGGATTGAGCACGAACTCGGGCACGTCCCAGCGATTGGTGATGAAGTGTATCAGCGAGCGGTTATAATACTTTTTTAGTTGTTTGTTGGCGGAAACGAGACGCGGGAGCCGCTTGAACAATTTCGCGACCTGTTTGGCTTGCGTGGCATCGGCCGCGGCAATAGCCTTTGTCGGATCGGTGGCCATTGACTCACAAGCGGCCTTGGCTTCGGCCGAAGTGTCCATGGCAAACACTAAGCAGATCGTGCGGCACCCGTCGGGTTTGAGTATAACCACCTGTCGGCCGACTTTTCTCTTGGCGTCCCATTTCAGGTCGTCGCAAGAGCCTTGCATAACAATTGATAATTTCCCGGCCGTGAGCGTAAGCTCATTTTGTTTGACCTTACTTTTTGTTGCAGTTGAACTTCTAGCTCCTGAAAATTCCCAGAAATCGCAACTGTCGAGTGTACCCCTGGTCTTAAATGCCACGGGCACGTCGAGAGTTTTTTGCGTCGTGTTATGAAGCGTTATGGCCACCAAGCCGCCGCGTTTGCCCGGCACTAGCATGGTTACAGCGGAGACTTCGACCCCGTTGGCCACGCCGTGCCGTTCAACCTTAAACGGCCACCACCGGTAGCTTTGCGTGGCAACCTCTTTGCCGAAGACTTCAACGTTCAAAGCGAAGTCGGAACTCACGTAGGGTGGAGCCCACAGCCCATCGACCCGCCCGACTTGCCCATGCGGCGTGCCGACGGTCAGCTTGCCGTTAATAATACCCAGATGCCCCGGATCTGTAATGATGGACTTCCCGTCCATCGAGAACAAGTCTGCTTGCAGCGATGAATTATCGTCGGCGGGCAAGAAGCTCGCGAAGACGAATAGAAGTGCTAGAGAAAAAGGGCCGACGGCGTTCTTGGCTTTCATCTTGGCGGGGTATCCTTATTAATTGGAAATCTCGAATGAAAATTGTTAGTCCAACCGTTTTTTATTCAACGCGGGTAACGGAACCACGTCCGTTTGAAAAAAGCTCAATCTTAATTTCGTTACGGGTGGGTTTGATTTCGGTTTTTAGACCCGAAGTGGACGTCGAGCCAAAACCCTTGGGAATGAGCCACTTGACCGGTTGGAAGCGATCTACCCCCGCCGACTGCTTTTGCTGCTGCGTAACAATCACGGCAACCTGGCACGGTCCCGGAGGTATGCCCTTTCCTTGGGGCACCGAGGCGTTAAACCGGCCGTCGGGTCCGATCGTCCCGCCGGCCGGCATGCTTTCCGAGGTAACAAACTGCACGCTGCCTTGCGTCAGCGGCTTGCCGTCGTACGACACGCTGCCGACGACTTCGGCGTTTTCCGTTCCGTCGCCCGTTCCGCAGCCGATACAGGTCGATATCACAACTGCCGATACCAGCAAGCACGGCAAAAACACATCAAAACTCCGAGCACTACTCTTCATTGTCAAAAACCTCTCCCCCGTTTCGCGTGGCAAGTGATTTGAGAATATCGATACTGATGTCGTTATTGTAGAAGTTCACGCTGCCGTCGGCCAGGGCGAAATTGCAGCCCGCCGGGTGCATGGCCCCGAAACTTGTGCTGCAAATTTCTGAAGAATCGGGGAATTGTGGGTCGTACGATTGCCCGGGATTGAACATGTGGGTTTTGAAAGGGTACAAGATGTTTTTTGCGGACATTATGTTTGATCCGCCGGCACTGAAACCGCCCAGCCAGGGTTCGTATTCACCTTTGTGCCAAGATATCTCGCCGATCATGAGCGTGTGTGTAGTGCCGTCAGTGACGTCGTCTATGTTGATCTGATTGGAGACGAGAAAAATTCCGTTCTTAGACTTAACTCCGTGTCCTGTGTCGGGTATAAAGTCATCATATTGCTGCGAGGGATTGAATGCTACAGATCCCACCGCGCCAGCCACGCCTTGGTAATGCAGCGTGTACTCGTCTCCCTCGCCGAATGACCAAGAACCGTCGGCTTTATAACAATAGTTGGATTTGGAGTTTGTCGCGGAAGGGCACGCCACATAAGGCAACGGCGATTGCCGGACCTCCTGATTCATCGCGCTGGACTGCCAAGAACTATTCTGTTCGATGCGTTCAAACAATTCGCCCTGCTCCATATATGGCAGCAACACGCCGATATAACTCATGCGGCAGACACTGTCCTGCAAGCCGGCTGGCGGAAATCTGTTGAACGTCGAAATGTAGTTATGCACACCCAGGCCGAACTGTTTGAGATTGTTCGAACACTGGATGCGTCGAGCGGCCTCTCGTGCTGCCTGCACGGCCGGTAACAACAGCGCGATTAGAATACCGATGATCGCGATAACCACCAGAAGCTCTACGAGCGTAAAGCCTTGAGTTTTCTTTTGCCTTCTCATATCGAATTCTTTCCATGTATGAGAGTTGATGTTATTTCCGACGCCACTGGGCTCGAAATACCCAGTGGCGATGTTACCGTTGAGAGTGTACTGTTTAGTTTTTGCGACGAATCGCACAAACGGCAATCAAGCCGCAGAGGATAAGAACGACGCAGTTCGGCTCAGGTACGGAACTGTTGCTCGCGCTGCCCGTCTGCCAGTTGGTGGCCAATATAGTGGCGTCAATGTCGTCCACCTTTTCGTCGCCGTTGAAGTCGCCCATGGCCCAAGTGGCACCAGACTGGACCAGCCAGTTGGAGGCCAACGTAGCCGCGTCGTCAGCGTCGACATCGCCATCGTTGTCAGCGTCACCGGGAATATTGTAGGGTATCTCGTTGATGATCAACCGCGGCCAGATTTCGGGGTGTGTCGCCGGATCGGGACTGTAGCCCGTATAGGTGCTCTCCGTGTCGGCCCAGTCCCGCGAGCCCGGATTGTCCGCAACTTCAATTGTGTATGTCACTTCCTGTTCAATTGCCTCCAAGGCAACGATCAGCTTGCCGCTACCGCTTCGGATTGCTTCCAGAAGTGCCAGGTCGGCGGTTGAGGCCGCGTCGCTGTCGAGGTATTGTCCGGTGGGAGAGTTCATCGCCAGATCATAGTGCCCGAAGCCTTCGAGCGCTGCTCCCGTCAATCCCGCGTAAGCATTCCAAGTCCCAGGCACCGATTGGGTGTTCAATAACGTGGCATTCTGTATCAATGCTTCGCTGGAGGCGCTGTTATACATTGAAAACAGAGACATGTCGGCTTCGGTGATCGGCGAAGTAATGGAACTCAAATCGAATTCGAGAAGCCCGACTCTCCGTCCTTCCGGGTCTGCGTCTCGCTCTCTGTACCAGACGGAAATACCGTCATCTTCGAAGGAGCTACCCTCGGGTGACATTTCGCGAACCCAGGTATCGCTGCTGGCCGTGAGCGACGTGCCGTTGATGCTAATGGTTGGCGCCATGGCAGGATCGACGCTGTCGGCCCAATCGCGACGTCCATGGGATTCGGTGACATCCTCTTCGTGTGTGGGTGCGTCCTGTGCCTTGAAGACAAATGTCGCCATGCCGCCCGTTCGTCGGGCTTCCAGCAAGGCCACGTCGGCGGCCGTTGCCGTGGAACTATAGTGCTGAAGCACGGTGTTGTCGGCCTGCAAATCGTATACCCCCAGCCCTTCTAATTGGCTTTCAACGGGGCTGGTGCCATGGTAGCTGTTCCAGGTGAGAGTCGAGTCGTCAGTCACAACCGGCGTCACCAGAAAGGCGTCCTGCTTGCAGGCATTCGCCGTGTTGCGCCAGTAATCGACCATGTACAGTTCCAGCCGCACACTGGTAATCGGCTCTGTAACTCCGCTGAGGTCGAACGACAAAGCACTGTAACGGGCATTGTCACCTTCAGAAGCCGGATCCACATTACGTGACCAAACGGAAAGCAAATCCGCGTCGTAATTGGCGGTTGGTGCCAACTCGCGAATCCACGTATCTGCAACCGGGTTCAGAACGTACTCGGTGGCAAGCGCTGTCGACTGCATTGCGCACGTCGTTGATGCCGCGACAAGGCATAAGAAAAGAATTTTTTTCGACATATTTCACTCCAATACTGAGAATACTACTTGTTATCCGTGAATGACTGTTAAATGCCTCGATCTCTGTTCCCTGGATAAGGCGACCGTCCAGCGGTTCGGCTGGATAGCCGTATATGGCTTGCCGTCCGTCCTTACGAACGGACGACAATCCGACAATTACTCCTCTACTTGCGTCGAATCACCAACAGCGAAACCATGCCGATCAACAAAAGAGCAATCGTGCCGGGTTCCGGTACGGCGGCGGTTATTAGCACCAGATGCGGTGGTGTGCTCGAATAACCAGTGTCGCCCCACTCGCGTTCGCCTTCCTCCGTGGGCGTCAACAGCATCGATACGCTACCGCCGGCCAGGCGGATTGCTTCCAGTACGGCCACATCGGCCGCCGACGCGGCGTCACTATCCTGATAGACGGCCTTGGTCTCGGTGCCGTCCATGTCATAAGCGCCGAGTGATTCAAACGGCCTGATGGTGAAATTGCCCAGCGTGTTCCAGGTCAGCCCGCTCACGTCCGTGGGAACCATGTTGCTGGCCTGCTGCGAGAACACCGAGGCGTTGTGCCAGTTGTCGAGCTCGTAAAGCGATAAATAGGCGCCCACGATCTCGTCGGTCACGCCGCTAAGATCGAACATCAAAGCGCTGTTACGTGCCCCCGCCTCAGCACCCGCCGCCCATACGGAAACCAGATCGTTTTCGAAAGTCGTGTCGGGACCAATCTCCCGAATCCACACATCCGTCACGGAATCCAGCGTCATAGTTCCCGCAACCGCTGCCTGCGGCGCGACGATTGCGACAACCGCCACGGCAATCAAGCTTAATAACAACGACTTCTTCATAAGATGTACCTCCAATAAAAATTTGACACTTCTTCTTGGGTCAGGCAGGCTTCACACGGCTTGCCTTCATTAAAAAATACTTACTCTCGCCACTCTCTAATTTCCTCGGTTGACATTGCCTCGTCTATCCGTCGTGGTTAATCCGGTTTGCATTAAAGCGAAACATCCTCTGCAACTCCTTCATCTTCGTCAGGTAAAGCACGGTACCAAGTCCAATAGGAAATCACCGCGCTGACGGCTACAGTGAGTACTGACAACCAAAAGGCCGTCCACTGTTGCGTGCAAGCGTAAACCGATGTGAGAAACAACGCTTGTAGCCCAATACCTATTATGATAGCCGCGATTAAATCCTTTGCAAAAGAATCTTTGAGTTCAATATTTTGATCGGCCAACACGTTTCTTTTAACGGGTCCCCAACAGCCCGGCGGATGGACGCGTCGATAGAAGTCGACGAGCGTTTGCATGTCGGTCGGTTCCGTTAACAACGAGCTTACAACGCTCGATATGGTGCTGACGAACAGTAGTATGGAAAATGAGACATACAAGGGAGCATCGGCGAACCATGTAATCGAAATGATTGCTGCTGCCACGCCAACGAGTGTTCCCGTTGCGAATCCCCAACCGTTAAACCGCCACCAAAACCACCGCAAAACGTTGGGCATCAAAACGGCCGTGCCCAAAATCATCATGATCCAATTGAATATGTCGTCTATGTTTTTAGCCTGCATTCCTACCCAAATCCCGGCCACAACCAGTACCAGGCTGGCGGCCCGACTGGCCCATTTTAGTTCTTTGTTCGAGGCCTTGGGCCGGGCGACTTTTTGATATCCGTCGCGAATTAAATACGAAGCGCCCGCATTGACGGTGGCCGAAAACGTGGACATAAAAGCCGATAGCAATCCGGCCAGCACAAGACCCTTCACGCCGACGGGCAGCATTGTGCCGATAACTACCGGATAAAGGCGGTCGGGATGTGGAAGATCGCCGCCCCACTGCATAATGCCGATCACGCCCACGGCGGCCGAGACCATGAACATGGGCGTCAATGCCACGCCCCAGGTCAAGCCGGCCTTGCTGGCTTCGCGAGGATTACGCGCGGCCAAAAATCGTTGCATGTCGTAGAGCTGTTGCGGACCGCCCATCGAAAGGAACGATCCCTTGGCCACCCACACCATCGCCACTAGGAAGAAGTAAGCATACGACTCCGTCAACTCCCAGTTCTCCAGGTGTTCCCAATGCCACATCGGCCAGAATCCGAACCACTCGGCCGGCATCCGTGCGGCAATCGTCTCGTATGAACTCATCGAGACGGCTTTGTAAATCAAGATGCACGATCCCAGCAGTATTATCCCGAACTGAATAGCACCGGTCAGAACCACGCCGTATAAGCCGGAAGATATCGTATAAATAGCGGTAAAGGCCATCAGGCATACGGCCAGAGAATGCGGAGACCAAGACGGAATGAATGAGTGCAAAAACTGCCCGCAACCGTATTCAGCAAAGCCAATAAAGGCCACGGCAATCACCACGGCCATTACCGCATATGAAAAACGTGCAAACTCTCCCGAAACGCCATTGCCGAAGCGAACCTCCATCCACTCGGCGCCCGTCATCACCCCGGTGCGACGTAGCCACTTGCCCATAAACGCCGCAAAACAGGCCGTGGCCAGAAAACCCCATTCCCATTGTATCCAAAAGAATCGTGGGCCCATCGTATAGAAGAAGGCGATAGTCCACATAACGCCCGTCACATCGAAATACGAGGCCGTGCCGGATAGCCCCAGCAGCCACCACGGCATTTTCCGCCCGCCCAGGAAGTACGAGTCTATATTTCTCGACGCCATCCTAGTCATCACGACACCGGCCAGCACAATCCCCACCAAATAGATAGCGATCACGCCCAGGTCAATTCCGCTGACTGTAATAGATAGTTCGCGAAGTGGATCCACTGCTGTTCTCTAGCTGAGCTCGATTCATGTGAATTTTGCGGATAAGTGCCAACAACCAGTTGACATGGGGACGAGTGTAGCATATATTGAACACCAGTGCAAGAGTTTACCTGAACGTTCTTGGAAAAATTGTTATGGACAAAAAAGTAGGCGAGCGATTAAAGATACTACGCGAGCGAAGTAAGCTGTCTATTCGACAACTCGCCGAGAAGGCGGCTGTTACCCCCGGGATTATCTCCTGTATTGAGCGTGGCAAGAATTCGCCTAGCATTTCCACTCTGCAGAAGGTGTTGGAAGCGCTTGGCACCGATTTGTCGGCTTTTTTTGCCAATGGCTCCGCCAAACAGGAGGGCCCGTTATTTATGCGCGAGAATATGCAACTCGTGCAGGACGACGATCGAAATTATACGATTGTCTTCGCGCGGAATCCGGATCTAGCCATCGAGGTGCTCGACGAACAGATTCGCCCCTCCGAAGAGTTGCCCGAGATGGAAACACTTACCTGTGACGTGGCCGGATATATCCTTGCCGGCATGCTCGAGTTGGAAGTTGAGGGGCAAAAGAAGACATTACTGCGTCCCGGCGATGCTTTCTATGTCATCAAGGGCACGCCACACCGCGGTCGCGCCGTCGGTGACGAGACAGTTCGCGCCATTACAGTTTATTGTCCCCCGAAATATTAACGCGCCGCTGTTCCAATATAGATTAGCCAAAAAACATAACCGGGTGATTACATGCAAGTTGACTGGCCATACGAGTTTCCAGGTGCACATTGGATCGACGAGGCGGAGGAAGCGGTTCTGCTGGACGTCATCCGTAACGGGTCGATGTTTCGTTACTATGGATTAGGCGACGCCAAGTACGTCGACGCTTACGAAGAAGATTCCCGGCGGTTCTACGGCTGCGAATATGCCCTGGGCCTCAACAGCGGAACCGGCGCTTTAATCACGGCCATGACGGCCATGGGCATAGGTCCGGGTTGCGAAGTCATCGTTCCGGCCTTCATGTGGGTGGCCAGTGTGGCGGCTGTAGTGCAGTGCAACGCCATACCGGTCATCTGTGAAGTCGACGATAGTTTCTGCATGGATCCCGTGGATCTGGAAAAAAAGATCTCGCCGCGTACCAAGCTGATTCTACCCATTCATATGGCCGGCGCTCCCTGCGACATGGACGCCATCATGGCAATTGCCGGGAAATACAACATCAAGGTGCTCGAAGATTGCGCGCAGTGTAACGGTGGCTCGTTCGGCGGACGCAAGGTCGGCACCATCGGCGACGCAGGCATCTTCAGCTTGCAATTGAACAAAAACATGACCGCCGGCGAAGGCGGCCTTTTGATTACCGACGACCAGCGACTCTACCAACGTGCGTTTTCCGCCCACGACATGGGCCTGGTCCGCGTCGATGGTCGCCTGGCAACGCCCGAACAGTGGGCCATATCCTGGGGCGGCGGCCGGCGCATGACCGAATTGTGCGGTTCGGTGGCGGGTGTGCAACTCAAGAAACTACCCAAAATTCTCGACTCCATGCGGTCCTCGAAAAGCCGCATCAAGGCCGGAATCGAAGGCACGCCCGGTCTATCGTTCCGCAAGCTCAACGACGTCGAGGGAGATACGGGCCCGTTTTTAATCCTCGTACTCGAAAGCGAACAACAGGCCATCTCGGCTGCCGAAAAAATAAAAGAGTCCGGCCTGCACAGCGTCTTCCGCGTGGCCGACTACGGATTGCACATCTATTACAACATCCCGTCGCTGGTCGACAAGGTCCCACTTTCTCCGGCCGGTAACCCCTGGAATCTGGTCGAGAACATCGAGAGCCAATACACCTACGGCAAGGGCACCTGCCCGAACAGCGACGATCTGTTCGCACGCTCGATTCTCGTTCCCATCCCGTCTTGCCTGACTGAAGAACAAGAACAGCAGGCGGCCCAAGCCATTCGCCAAGCGGTGCAAGTCGAACAGCCGGCGATTGTAGAGTAATCCGCGAAGAATATAAGCTGACAAAGGATATCTGAATGACATCGAGAGAGCGAATCGTTGCCGCGCTCAATGGCGAGCCGGTTGACCATGTACCACTTACAACTTGGTGTTTCGGCTTCCCCGCGCCCGATAAGTATCGCTGGACTAACGGCCGCGGCCCGATCGACTACTGGTACAGCAACCGTCTCGAACACCTGCACCGCTTGCCCAAAGCCTGGACACTCGCAGACGATTTCCGCCGAGCCGAATCCATGCTGGCCATGGGCATCGACGACGTGCTCGAAGTTTCCGTGCCCTGGTCGCAAGATGCAGGCGTGACGTTTTCCGATGCCCTGCTCGCGCCCGGTCACGAAAATGGTGACGAGCGGTATCCGACGCTGGTACGCGAGTACGAAACCCCCGCGGGCAAGCTCCGCCACGCCGTGCGTCAAACGGGCAGCGAGGGCGAAGGCTGGCCCATCCAGCCTGACAACGTGCCGATTATCGAAGATTACAACATCCCACGGGCCGTTCAACATGCCGTGACGCAGCCTGAAAACATAGCAGCCGTCAAGCATCTCTTCGCCCCGCCCAACGACGAACAAAAGGCTTGGTTCGACGACCGCATGAAGCAGGTCAAGGCCTTTGCCGCCGAGAAAGGTCTGTTCACCCAGGCCTGGTCGGCATTCGGTATGGA
>CAZISU010000080.1:0-11478 GCA_964541935.1 uncultured Planctomycetaceae bacterium
GTTGCCGCTCTTGGACCGGCCGATTCCGCTGGTCGCCGACGAGTGGGCCAAACCGGAAATGGGAACCGGCTGCGTGAAAATTACCCCCGCCCACGACCCCAACGACTACGAGGTCGGGCTGCGTCAGAAACTGCCCATGGTCAATATCCTCAACCTCGACGGGACATTGAACAAAAACGCCGGGCCATATGCCGGCGGCGATGTGCAAGAAGCTCGCAAGCGGGTCGTGGCCGACATGGAAAAAGTTGGACTGCTGGTCGAGACCGAGGACCGCGAGATCGATCTGGCCCATAGCGACCGCTCGAAGGCTCCCATCGAGCCGCTGCTGACCGACCAGTGGTTCGTCAAGATGGCCGACCTGTCGCAAACGGCCATGGACGCTGTCAGCGATGGACGCGTGCGTATCTTGCCCGACCGTTATACCAAAGGCTACCACGATTGGCTCGGCGAAAAACGCGATTGGCCCATCAGCCGCCAGCTTTGGTGGGGACACCAGATTCCGATCTGGTATGCGAAAACGGCTACTGAAGAGGATCTAAAAAAGGCCTTCGCCGGGCGCGACGATGTCGTTTGGCATCGGGATAAAGAATACGGGCAGTGGCTGATCTGTGCTACCGAAGAGGATCTGGCCGAAGACGCCATCCCCGGTCACGAGATTACCCGCGAGCAAGACGTATTGGACACCTGGTTCAGTTCGGCCCTGTGGCCGCATTCGACCTTGGGTTGGCCCGAGAAAACAAAAGAGCTCGAATACTACTACCCAACAAACACGCTCATCACTAGCCGCGATATTATCACCCTGTGGGTGGCACGGATGGTGCTGGCCGGGCTGCATAACGTAGACCAGGTCCCCTTCAGCGACGTTTATATCCATCCCAAAATCCTCGACGGATACGGCGAAGGCATGTCGAAGTCGAAGGGCAACGGCGTGGATCCGGTCGACGTGATGGATAAGTTCGGCGCCGATTCGCTACGTTTCGGGCTGGCATATTTGACCACGGAGACGCAAGATATCCGCATGCCGGTCGAGTTCGAGTGCCCGCATTGCCACAAGCTCATCGAGCAGACCAAGAAGAATCGTATCCTGCCGCGTATCAAGTGCAAAGAGTGCGGCGAAGAGTTCTGCACGCAATGGGCCGAGAGCGACGCCGATCGCGCCTTGCCCAAGGGGGCCGTGGTCAGCGACCGATTCGAGCTTGCCCGCAACTTCTGCAACAAGCTCTGGAACGCCTCACGTTTCGCCATGATGAACCTCGAAGGCTACACGGCCGCCACGGTTGCCGACGACGAGCTGCTGGTCGAAGACCGCTGGATACTCAGCCGCCTGTCGACCATCACCCGCGAGGTCACGGAGCTTTTGGCCGAGTTCAAATACGCAGACGCTGCACGGCTGTTGTATTCGTTCGCCTGGGACGAATTCTGCAGCTTCTACGTCGAAATGGTTAAAGGCCGCCTACAAGACGACGCCGCCAAGGACACCGCCGGTCGGGTTCTTGCTCATACGCTCGACACGCTGCTGCGGCTCTTGCACCCCATGATTCCCTTCCTGACCGAAGAGGTTTGGCAACTGCTGGCCGGTTTCGCGCCCCAGCGCGGTATCGACGACCCGCAAGCGGCCGCCGAAAGCATCATGATCGCCGACTGGCCGACGGCCGACGAAGCACGGGTAGACCAACGCATCGAAGCCCAATTCGCCCGCTTTCAAGAGGTGCTCCGCAGTGTCCGCGAGATTCGCAGCCGCCAAAACGTGCCGCCCAAGACGAAGATCGAGTTCTCCGTTCGCTGTGAATCCGACGTTGCCGAACTCCTTGCCCCCATGGAATCCTACTTCCAGTCCATGGCCGGCGCCAGCGTCTCGTCCATGGGCCCATCGGTCGAACCCCCGGCCCTAAGCGCTAACGTCAACCAACCCGGCCTAGACATCTACGTAGACCTGGCCGACCTGATCGACATCGAAGCCGAGATCGCCAAGAAGCAAAAAGAGCTAGACAAGCTCGACGGCATGATCGCGGGCAAGAAGAAGAAGTTAGAAAACGAAAACTTCATCAGTCGAGCCCCGGCCGCAGTGGTCGAGAAGGAAAAAGCCAGTCTGCAAGATCTAGAAGACCAACGCTCCGGTACGGCGGAAGTCCTGGAACGCTTGAAAGCTTCGTAGTCCGCTATCGAGATCTGACGTCAAGAAAAAACAAAAGCCGGACAGGTCGTTCGCTTTGATGCGAGCAGCCTTGTCCGGCTAATTGTTTAGGTGGAATTTACTCCTTGCTTAACGGAGTCTGCGTTTTAAGGGGTCTGCGTTTTACGGGGGCTACCTCCGAGTGCGATAACCGACGAGGCACAGGGCGCCAAGGATCAACATGACGATGGTGCTGGGTTCGGGGACTGCGGAAGCGGAAGGAGCCGAGGTGTTGTAGTTTGAGAGTAGGATAGTGAAGTCGTCGAAATCAACCGTATTACTACCGTTGAAGTCGCCATCTCCCCAAGCATAATTTCCCGTAGCGTTGTAGTTTGAGAGTAGAATAGTAAAGTCATCAAAGTCACAATCGCCATCGTTATCGGCATCGCCGGGGTAAAGCGAAGCTGCCAATGAATACACTAGCTCGTGGATACTGATATCCGACTCGCCGGGGCCTGTAACGCCGTAGGCCATTGAGGCCAGCAATTTTACGGTAGCATCAAAGCCGGCGCCTTCTTCGAGAACCAACTGCATCAATTCTACCGTATCCACGTCGGTCGAGGGTGCACCTATCTTCAGGTAAATGTCATGGGAAGCGAGGCTGTCTTCGGAGTTGTTAAGCGTGCCCATGCCGGAAGTGCCACCGCCAATGATGGTCTCTTCGGTTATCACAACGGGAGTGAGGCCCTGGTCGGGAATACGCTCATCGCCGAAGATCACATAACTGTCGGTTACTTCCGTATCGATGGCACTACCGTCGCCTAACCACTCGGTTTGTTCGCCACCATTGAATACCTGATGGACTTCGCCGTCGATGGTGAACTCGGACAAGGATGTGATGCCGATGCCCGTGGCCGTGAGGGTATAGCTGTGCAAGCCGGAGCCTACAGCACCGTTATCGATGAGACCTAAAGTGACATCGGGAACATCGAGTACCGAGTCGACGACCACATCGACCGTAGCCACGTTCGAATCATTTGCACCATCGTTTGCCTTGTAGGTAAAGCTGTCGGTGCCGTGCCAGTTATCGTCGGGCGTGTAGACTAGCGAACCGTTGGAGTTCAAGGTCACTGAACCGTGGTCCGGATTGCTTACCTTAATGGCCGAAAGCGCATCGCCGTTGGGATCCGAGTCGTTAACCAAAACGCCTTGCCCGGCGGCAATGGTGAGTTGGTTGTCTTCGAGCACGTTGTAGTAGCTCTCGTTGCCTGACATAGGGTCGTCGACAGCGATGGGGTTAACGGGAATAGTGCGAGTAAACGAGCCGGAAGCAACATAGGTTCCCGAAGCCTCGATATCCACCTCAGCATTCATGGGCAAGGCGTCGTCGCCTGGTCCAGGCAAATGTTGGTTAATGTCTAATGGCATAACTACGTTAACATTATATGTGGCCATATTACCGATAAGTGTAGCTAAAGAGACTGAAACGGATCCCGATCCCTCGGTTGTTCCGCTGACTGGATCGGTTGCCAGATTGACGGTCATGTTGGCATCCGAAAGTAATCCCGTTCCAGTGACCGTCAACGTGCCCTGATCGAGAATCGCCTCATGTTCCGCGGAATTGAATGTATTGTTGCCCGTAACACTTCCAAACGGAGTAGGAATGGTATCGAAAGTTCCGCCAATTCCGACTCCCGATGCGTGCAGTTCCCCAATAAGCCAACCATAATCATAATCAAGCGCGATGCTAGTACAGGTAAAGCTCCCTCCATAGAATTCGATTCCGGTAAGACTGGTAAGTTCCTGAGTAGTGGGATCAAACTCTGCCTGTAATTTCGTCAGCATATTTCCGGAGATCGTCGCTGTATCAGAGTCATCTTTCTCACTGATCAGATCGGCATCTATCGTAACTTTCATCGTAAGTGTGTTATTTACACCCGACGGCGCATCTATCCCTAAATCAACCGACACCACTTCAGCTGCAGCCGGTGAGGCCACCACAAAAACGACCGCTGCAAACATCACTAGCGGCAAACCAAAAAACCAACGCATACCATTTCTCCTTTGACCGTTGTTAGACAATCGCGACTAATACACAATCTGGCGTGTGGACATTGTGCGCAATATTTACAAATTCCTTTATAACCCAAACAAGCGATATAGTCAAATCTTTACCATGCCTTACCAGATGGTTTTAGCCCCCGTCGTTACGCATCGACAGCGATTGCCACACGACCAGGTCGATGTCGTTATTAAACGATTTGACCGAACCGTCCATCATCGATGCATTTACTATGCTTGGATGGTAGCTACGGGCCGGGATAACCGCATACGTCGGGTTGACCGCGTGCCCGCCTTCTTTCTGACTGCTGAAGTCAATGTCGTAGGCGTTTCCGCCGTAAAAATAAGGGATTTCCGTATTGGGGACAAATGTCGACGTGAAGCCGATATGGCTGGCTCGACCATCTACCCATTCGGTGTGCCCGGTGTTGTTCATTAGCGTGGGGCCCATCTTGGCCTGGCCTCCAACGCACATGGCGGAAACGTCGCCCGGCACAGCGGGCGCGCTCGGTCCGGCGGGCGCGCCTAGTCCGCCCAGCGTGACGTTTCTATAGTAGGGAGTAAAGGCCTTCACCTCGGACGTACAGAGGGTGCATGAAAGACCGTCTGAAAAGTCGCGTGGACGTAGCCGGCTGTTGGGATATGTCGCTCCATCGCCGCCTCGGCCAGTGGCCGGATCGTAGATGAACCAGACGCCCATATTCATGCCGTAGTTTAGCGGCCAGTGGAAAGGTTGTCCGGAACTGTCGAGACGCATCTGATCGTGTGGTTCGCTAGGGCACATATACGTTGGAATTCGAACGGTACTAATCGGTTTGCCGTCGAACATCACGTGCTCGTAAGTGACGTTGAAATCCATGAACTCATAAAGCGTGCCCTGTTCCATGTAGGGAAGGAGGCGAGCGTGAATCGACCAGTCGCCCCGCTGGCCAACGAGTTGGCCAACAGGCAGGCAGATGCTCGATGGGAAGCAGCCGATGGTCGTATGATAAACGTGCATGGCCAAGGCGATTTGCTTGAGATTGTTTTTACATTGCATCCGCCGGGCGGCCTCGCGAGCGGCCTGAACGGCCGGCAAGAGAAGTGCGATGAGAATGCCAATAATGGCAATCACCACCAGTAGTTCGACGAGAGTGAAACCATGTCGCTTCGAATCGCGCATGAGAAAACCCTGCACCTTTCGCCGTGCGCGGGCGTGGGCCGGCAACGGCATAGAATCAGCCTAAAGAACGAGTGAATTAAGCAGGCTGCTTGGTGAGCCGCGACAATGAACCGAGCGCCACGCTCACGCTTGTGGTGGGCGTGTGGATCACTCGTGCCCTGCGCCTCCGGCATGGCCACAAAAACGCGGGCCATGACACCCCGGCACTCTGGCAAAGAGCGGTGGGCTACTCTTTTGGACTAACCCCGCCTTGGCCGGCATTCCTGTGCCTGTTCCGATAGACGGATCATTGCAGAAGGCTACGAGGATGTCAAGCAATTGCATTGACAACGAGTGGATTTTCGTAAAAAAACTAGGCCGGATACAGCCAGATTGTGAAATGGAAGAATACTGGCGCGGCAAAACAAAGCGAATCGACGCGGTCGAGCACGCCACTGTGGCCTTCGACCAGCGTGCCATAGTCCTTAACGCCACGGTCTCGCTTGATGGCTGACATCGTCAAACCGCCGGCGAATCCCATCAAGGCAACCGCCAGCGACATCAGTCCGGCCAGCCAGAATGGGAATGGGGTCGCCCAGTAAAGGGCCATGCCGATCAGGGTTACGCTGGCCGAGCCACCGATAAGGCCTTCCCAGGTGCGGCCGGGGCTGATGGTGGGCACAATCACATGTTTGCTGGGTATCTGCGCCCAGGCGTATTGCAGAGCGTCGCTGAGTTGCACGATTAAAACGAAGAATAGCAGCAGTGCCACGTTGCGGCCCGCTTCCTCGCCGGGCAAGTCGATCGTCATAATGGCCGGGGCATAGCTGAGACAGTAAACACAAATCAACAGACCGGCTTGGATCTTCGCCATGCGTTCGAGGAACCGCTTGCGGTCACCAGCCATGGCTATTCGCGCCGGAATGAAGAGGAACCCGTAAACGGGAATCAAGACGCTATAAATTGGATACTCGTTGAGCCCAACCAGCACGAACTGCAGGGGTGTGAAGAGAAAAAACACCCAGAATAGTGCGTGATGATCGCCCGGCCGGGTTGGCGTTAGGGTAATAAACTCGCGTAGCGCCCAGAACGCGATGAACCCGAAGAGGACCACGGTGGCCGTTTTTCCCAGGAAAAATGCGGCTGCCAATACGGCGAACAACAACCACCAGGCGCGCACACGCAAACGGAACGTAGCCAGGATGGCCGGATCGACTCCGCTATCCTCACGGCCCCGCAGTATCTTCACGATAGCCGTGGCGGCTCCCAGAAGAAGCAGTATTCCGCCGATCAGTCCAATGGTTCTGGCGTCCATCGAGTTAAGCGTGCCTTAAGTGTAATAGTGAGTAAACGTTTTCTTGTTTACGAGTCGTTAAATTTCTTTGAGATGCATTACCGCCTGGCGAGCGCGTTGCAGGAAGTCGACTTTTTTCTCGCCGGCTTCCAACCAGATGGGCGATCCGAAGGTAATACAGCTTAACAAAGGAACGGGCAAAAACTGGCCGCGGGGAAGTATACGGTTCATGTTATCGAGATGAACGGGTATACACTCCAGGTCAGGACGTTTTTTGCATAGGTAATATAATCCGCTCTTGAAATCGCCCACCCCGCGGCCCGAACTACGTCCGCCTTCTGGGAAAACGATCAGCGAGTGGGTGTGGCCGATCTCACGGATCATTAAGTCTACCGGGCTTTGATGGACCTTGATTTCCTTGCGATCGATCAGCAGTGCGTTGAAAACTTTTTGCGCCATATACTGGCGAAATCTGGTTGCCGTCCAATAATCCTTAGCTCCCACCGGTCGGGTCAAGTCGCGAACTGCTTGCGGCAAGGCCGACCATAGCACAATTGCATCAAGGTGGCTGGTGTGATTGGCAAAATACACCCGCTGACAAGTGTCCGGCTGACAATCCACCCAGCGCACGCTTGCGCCGCTAAGGATCCTGGCGATCAGCGCCAGTATGTTAATGGTGATGGTTGATTCCATCCTTGGTCTCGCCCGAACCACACACCGCCCGGGCCCTTTTTGTATTCTTTTTGTACTTATTGAATATGTACGTTTAATCGAACTGATAATCGCACTGGCAGCAAATAGTAAGGTGCCAGTACCATATCGTAGCTTTAAGGGGCGATGAGTTATATCCCTCTACGGGCGGGGCGCACTGGCAGGCGTGGTAAGCGGGGGCGAATGAGTAGACTATCAGTATAGCTTTGATAATGTAATGAATGGCCGGAATTTAGGTGAATTGCTCATATCTTGGTGATTCGGCCAGAATTTGCGAGTATTGCACCTAGACGAAATGGCAACGTGCAATTTGTTGGCGATTATACATGTATTACTATGTAACGCAAGTAACCGGCGAGGCAAGCGAGTTGAGCGATAAGAAAGCTGCGGTCTGTGTTTTCAGCAAAAGGCTAGAAAACTCGGGGCAAATGAGTCGCGGCCTGGCCTTGGCGGACTAGTTTGGCGGTTGCTAGCACAAGCAAGTCCGAATCGTGGGAAGAGCCCCCAGACTCTGGGGGGGTGAGTAATAGCAAGGTTTTGCCGGAGGGTATTTCGGCGTCGGCCATGACGGCTCGCGCCGAGAGGGCCGGAAGAACAACCTCGCCGATACGGGTGCCGGAGGTGGGGTTGGGGAGCGTCTGTCGCACACAGAGCGTTAAGTGGATGGTGCGATTGGGCAAAACCCTGGGTGTGAGTTCGAGATCGGCTCCATAACCTTGAAAGCCGATTTCGAAGGCGGTGTGTTCGCCTAAATCATTGTGAATGGGAGAAAGGCTGGGAAACTCGCCTCCGTCGAATTTAGCCTGGGCCGGCGTGCCGCTTTGTGCGCAGAAAACCGGTTCGGCCAGGATTTTTAGTGCGTGGGAATCTCGTAGAGACGTGAGAAAATCGAAAAGCACGTCATTGCGATCGAGCAAGAGGGCCTGACGAGAGTTGCGGCCGCAAAGCCGCTGCGGCAAATGCAGACGGCTAGCGGCCATTTTTTGCCTGGAAATCTCGGCGAGTGTGATTCCGATTAGAACCTGTCGCGGCAAGTTGTGTTTTTCGAGCGTCGAAACATCGGAAACACACTGCTCGATAAACTCGGCCCCGCCCGCGAATCCGCCCGCGAATTCGCCCACGGTTTCGGTTGCCGACAAAGCGCCAATGGCATGCGCTGCCGATAAATACGACATTTCAATCTCTCCTGCCCAAAAATTTCTGCCCAGATTCGCCTCGATATCGAGAACGAGGTGCCACCCCTGGATGGTTTGCAATAATACCGAAGTCCTGAAGTTGTTGCAAGTTCAGATTTTCTGGGATTTCGGGCTTTTTTGTTCGAATATCGTGAGATTTGCTAGCGTCGCAGCCGCTAGCGGCACAAGGTGTTGTGGTCTGGATTGTTTTGACCCCAAAATAGCCGGTTGGGTTGTCAGTTGATTCTTACAGGTATAGACTCTCGGACGACTTGCATTCCAACTGCCGGTGACTCGGCCAAGCCATAAAGGAGAATCGCAGCTAAATCCAGAGGGTACAATCGATATCTGACTGTAATTGTTTATGTCGCATGACGCGTCAAACGGTTGTGGTTGGTTGTATGTTTTTCGGCCTTGCTATCTTTGCAATTGAGAGGTCCGAGCCCTTGACTGGTAAGTTTGCTTTTCGACATGGTTCACTCAGTCACATTTGCGCAGGCGCACGATGCGTCTCAGGGAGGAATGCAAGATGGAACGGAAACCTTTGATCGGTTTGAACTCGGACTTTCGTGGCAGTCGAAAGGATTCGGCGGCGGTTAATTTTTTGTGGGCAGGTTATCCAAATTCGCTGATCAAGGCCGGTGCCATACCGGTAATGATCCCGCTTCTGGACGACGTCGACGATTTGATGCGCGTGCTCGACATGCTCGACGGCGTGGTCATGATCGGAGGCGCGGACCTCGACCCACAACGCGATGGTTTCATGCTACACCCATCGATTCGCACGATGGAACGCCGTCGCGAAGACTTTGACCGCCGCTTGATAGATTTGATCATCATGCGTCGCATACCCGTCTATGGAATCGGCGTGGGAATGCAGTTGCTCAACGTGGCGTCGGGCGGAAATCTTTCCCTGCATATTCCCGAGGACATGCCGAAAGCTCTGCCTCACTGCGATCCTTCGGACCCGGCGCATCGCCATGCCTTGGAAGTCGCTCTGGACTCGTTGATGGGCCGCGTTTACGGCGAAGGCGAGATTCGCGTAAACAGTACGCATCACATGGCCGTGGACGAAGTCGCACCCGGCTTTTCTATCACCGCGCGATGCCCAGACGGCGTTACCGAGGCGATCGAATGCGAAATGGACGACTGGTTCGCGCTTGGCACCCAATTTCATCCGGAAAACGAGTCGGCCTCGGCCTTGGACATGCGTGTTTTCGAGGAGTTTGTCGAGGGCGTTCGTAGCGGCCAAGGCGCGGGCGTGGACGCCATGCGTTTGGTTGCGTAATAAATGATGCTTGTAGCTGCCCATTAATTTGTTGTGCCATACCCACGTTTGACGTGGGCATGTGGATGGTTTCACGTGGGAGCCTTCAAGGAGGAAGCAAGTGGACCGTAAACGTCGCACTGGTAGGGCGTATTTGGACGAAACTACGCGCTGGTCGATCGGCCTGCATGTCTCGTATCGCTGCCGGCGGGTGGAAGGTGTGTTGATCGCCGCCAGCGGCCGGGGGCGCGACGCTTGGATAGATATCAAAGCGGCCAAGGCGCTTGCCGTGCCCGACGCGGCGGCAGCCCTTTTTCGACAACTTTCCGGCACGCTGACCGGCACAATTCTTCACGATGCCTTGCCGGAATTGCGCAGCGGATTGGCTCGTGTCGAAGCGGAACTTTGCAAGGAGCTGCTGGCACAGGCTGCTGTGCCAAATAGTAAAATTTTGGCTGTGGGCGTGGACGACCCGGGTATTTGGGGCGGCGGGATTTCGTCGGTCGAGTCCTATCTGGGACTGTGCGATGCCGCTTTGCTGGCCGAGTTGACCGGTCTGAACGTAATCGACGCCTTTCCTGCACGCGATCTGGCACAAGGTGGGCAAGGCGGCCCGATAACCGCCCTGCCCGAGTGGATACTTCTGCAAGATCCGTTGCGTGAACGGCTGATTTTGGATCTCGGCCGTACGGTTCGCATGACGTATTTGCCGGCAGGACGTGAGGCCACTGCGCCCGAGCGGGTGCTGGCATTTGAGGTCGGCCCCGGCACGCGACTTCTGGACGAATTGACACACCGTTTGACCGGCGGCCAGCATTCGTTCGATCGCGGCGGCAGCATGGCCGTGCAAGGGCGGCGGATTGACGATCTTTTAGAACACTGGCTGGCCGATCCTTCGTTCAACCGCCCGCTGCCGCGTTGGCACCCGCGGGGGATGCAGCCCGAACGCTTCTTGAGCGATGCAATTCGCATGGCCGTCGATTCGGATTGGACGGTTCGCGATTTGCTCTGCACGGCGGCGCACCTTATAGCCGAATCGGTGGTGCAAGCTTTGCGGTGGTTGCCGAGCGATGCACAAGTCGACCAGATGCTCCTAACCGGGGGCGGTCGCCATAACGGTATGTTGCTGCGCGAGATAAACGCGAGAATGCCACATCTGTCGACGGTGCATGTGCAGGAGTTGGGCGTCCCGGACGGCGTGCTTTCGGCGGCTTCGGCAGCCGTTTTGGTGCTTTGTCACGTCGACCACATGCCGGCCGGCCAGGCCGCATCGGCCGGTGCTGAAAGGCGATGTGTTTTGGGCCGTTTGACACCCGGCTCGGCGGAAAACTGGCAACGATTGCTGCAGCAGATGACCGAAACGGGGACAGCATCGCGTGCGTTGCGTAAGGTGATTTAACAGACCGTTGAAGAAGTAAAAAAGGGTGGCTGGCGGCTGGAGAGTTTTGCCGCGGTGTATGCAATTACGTGGCATACGAGACTTCGTTGGTGATGCGAATCCGCAAGCGGCTGGTGGGTTAGCAGGCGTGTTGAAAAGGGTGTCACTGCTGGGCAAATCAGCAATGGCACCCGGTGTTGGAGATGGTATATTGAGGCTGGTCAATGTCGGGACAAAGCACGCTTCGGCCGCAGGGACGCCCCAAAAATCGCAAAAACGGGTCCTGACACGAATGGCACTGTTGCTTGCGGCGTAAGGAGTTACGCCGAATTGGCGTC
>CAZISU010000081.1:0-6428 GCA_964541935.1 uncultured Planctomycetaceae bacterium
CCGTCGAAATAAGTTTGCGCCATCGCCATGGGCGAATCGGTGTCATCGCCGCACATCGACAGCTTATAATAAGTCTGCTTATCGCTGCCGGTGTTGATCGAGGTTCCCTTGTCCAGGCCCTCGCTGACGATCAGGATATCGTCGATTCCGGCCGCACGTAGCCGCACGGCCGCAGCCAGCCCCGCGGCGCCGCTGCCGATAATCAGAGTATGGACACGTCTGAAAGAAACAGTTTTAGCTTGCCCATTTCCAGTGGAAACGGAAATATCTTGTACTTGCATCGCTGTAAAAGCCGCTAAATATACGGTTCGACGGACAGATTAGCTTCGCGGGACAGTAGTAGGCTTACCACAAAACGACGGCAAACACCATGGGCCCCCGTACAATTAAGCATCCCAGGCCGCAAGCCTGGGGGCGGCAAACCCCTATAATGCTTGAAATATTGGCGATGGTGGTTATACTTGGGGGTGGAGAATGTTGAACTAGGAAGCTCGAATGAAGAATCAATTCAGAATCGCGAATGAATAAATGTTTAAAACCAGCAACCATCGTGTATTCTCGCTGTTATTCATAGTCGGCATTTTCGTTGCCTGCGGCGGACCGGCGGCAGCCTACACTTTTGAAAGTGTCGGGCTTTATCAATCCTTCGACGAAATGCAGACCTGGGCCGCGGCCTTCGAGGCAGCCAACCCCGACCTGGTTAGCGTGGTAGAATTCGGACGCAGCCACCAAGACCGGCCGCTTCTGGCGATCAAATTATCCACCTCGCCCCAACAGAACGATCCCGCCAAACCTGAATTCCTCTTCACCGGCGGCGTACATGCCCGCGAGGTGATCGGCTCCGAAGCGGCCTATCGGCTGGCCGAACATCTGGTCAGTTCTTATCGCGTCGGCTCTTCGGCGTCGATCGATATCCTTGCCGAACGCGAGGTTTGGATCGTTCCCACACTCAACCCCGACGGGCGCATCCGCGTCGAGGGCGGATACAGTCAACAGCGCAAAAACATGGAGCTGTACGCCGGCCAGACGTCATCGACTTACACCCGTGGCGTCGACCTCAACCGCAACTTCCCACACCGCTGGTCCGATGCCAGCAACGTTGTCCGTAACGAAACCTATCGAGGCCCGGCCCCGCTCTCCGCGCCCGAGGCCACGGCCCTTTGGAGCCTGCTGCACGACCAAGCGTATTTTTCCAACATGCTCGCCGCAATCGACTTCCATAGCGGGGCCGAAGCCATCCTAGCGCCCTGGATCTCGCCCAGTGACAACCAGGCCAACCCGCTGCCGCAAGAAGACAGCGAGAAGCTGGATTTCATCACCCAAAGCTTCAGCAACCTCACCGGAATGTCCGACGAGCGACTGGGCTACGATTCGTACGGCACGCTCGTCGATAGCCTCTACGAAGAGTTCGGCACATACGCAATTTGCGAAGAGCTACACACGGACCGATACTGGGCCGGCGACTATTTCCGCCTTTTCAACCCCTTGGACCAGCCCGGAATCGATAATGCGGTAACAATGGCCATCGATTCATCCATGTTTCTACTAAGCGACCAAGCCTTCGAAATCGTGCCCGAACCGGCCGCCTGGCTGTTAATAACAATGCTCACAGCAACGTGGTTAGTGACGCTACGGCGACGTTCGCTCTAGTAACGTAGGCCGGGTCGCGACCCGGCATTTGCAACTACTCGATACAATCTCAGCACGCACTCTGCGCAGCCCCCCCATCGACGCTCAGGTGGACAAACCATCATTACGGTGGTAAAAAGAGGGATTAGCCCCAGTGGTTCAGAGCGGAACTAGTCCCGGGAGCGTACGCGAAGTGTTTGATTTGGTTAGTCCTTTCCAGCCGGCAGGCGATCAGCCGCAGGCGATTGAGGCATTGATAAAGGGGCTCAACGAGGGCCAAAAACATCAGGTCCTGATGGGCGTGACCGGATCGGGCAAGACGTTCACCATGGCCAACGTTATCCAGGCCGTGCAGCGTCCCACGCTGGTCATGTCGCACAACAAGACCCTGGCCGCGCAGCTCTACGGCGAGTTCAAAGAATTCTTCCCCAACAACGCCGTCAGCTATTTTGTCAGCTATTACGACTACTATCAGCCCGAGGCCTACATACCCCAGCGCGATATCTACATCGAAAAAGACGCCTCGATCAACCAGGAGATCGACCGTCTGCGACTCTTGGCCACCAGCTCGCTGGTAAGCCGCCGCGACGTGATTGTCGTAGCCAGCGTATCGAGCATCTACGGGCTGGGCTCGCCCGACGATTATCGCGACATGATGGTCTCGCTTTCGGTGGGCCAAGAGGTCGACCGCGACGAGGTGCTGGGCAAGCTCGTCGAGATCCAATACGAGCGCAACGACGTGACCTTCGAGCCGGGCAAGTTCCGCGTACGAGGCGATTGCGTCGAAATCCACCCCTCCTACGAAGAGTTCGCCTTGCGCGTGGAGTTCTGGGGCGACGAGGTCGAACAGCTCTCGACCATAAATCCCACCAGCGGCGAGGTCATCGAACGCAAAGATCAACTCTTCGTCTATCCGTCAAAACATTTCGTGCTGCCCTAAGAACGTATCGAGGCGGCCATCGACGACATTAAGAAGGAACTCTCCGGCCGCTTGGAGCAGTTTCGCACCGAAGGCAAGCTGCTCGAAGCCCAGCGGCTCAGCGCCCGCACGCGCTTCGACATCGAAATGATGCAAGAAGTCGGCTATTGCCCGGGCATCGAGAACTACAGCCGCCCCTTGAGCGGCCGCGCCACCGACTCGGCCCCCGACACTCTCTTCAGCTTCTTTCCCAAAGACTTTTTGCTGATGGTCGACGAGTCGCACGTCACCGTGCCACAAATCCGCGGCATGTACGCCGGCGACCACAACCGCAAAGTCACGCTCGTCGAACACGGCTTCCGCCTGCCCAGCGCCTTGGACAACCGCCCCTTGCGTTTCAACGAATGGGAAGGGCTAATCAACCAGGCCGTACACGTCTCGGCCACCCCCGGCCCTTATGAACTGGAAAAAACCGGCGGGCAGGTCGTCGAACAGGTCATTCGCCCCACCGGTCTGCTCGACCCCGAGATCGAGGTCCTGCCCGCCAAGGGCCAGGTGCCACACTTGCTCGAAGAGATCCGCAAGCGCGCGGCCGCGGGCCAACGCGTGCTGGTCACCACACTCACCAAACGCATGGCCGAGGACCTTTCGGCCTATTTCACCAAACAAAACGTCCGCTGCAAGTGGCTACACAGCGAACTCGACGCCTTCGAACGCGTGGAACTCTTGCGCAATCTGCGCGAGGGCCATTTCGACGCTCTGGTCGGCGTCAACCTCCTGCGCGAAGGCCTCGACCTGCCCGAGGTTTCTTTGGTAGCCATCCTAGACGCCGACAAAGAAGGCTTCCTGCGCAGCGAAACGTCGCTCATGCAAACCATCGGCCGCTCGGCCCGTAACGTCGACGCCAAGGTATTCCTCTACGGCGACAAGGTCACCAAGTCGATGCAAAACGCCATCGAAGAAACGGCCCGTCGTCGCGAAATACAAGCCGCCTACAACGAGAAACACGGCATCACGCCCGAGACAATCATCAAGGGCATCCGCGCCGGCATCGAAGAAGAAGCCCGCGCCCACGCCGAGTCCAACGCCGCCGTAGGCCGCACCGACGAGACGCTCTACATCACCGAAGAGTACCTCTCCGAGCTAGAAGCCGAAATGCTGGCCGCTGCCTCCGACCTAGAATTCGAACGCGCCGCCGCGCTCCGCGACCGCATCGACCAAATGCGCGAACAAATCGGCAAACCCCTCAAAGAAGCCGAAATCGAACACGCCACAAAATCGCAACGCGGCCGCCGTCGCAAACGCAAGCACACCAAGGGAACCAAAAAGAAGGCGGTGCCGAAGCCGGGGAAGTAGCCCGTAGGTTGGGTTTCAACCCGACATTGTTTGCTGCTTAGCGGCTTGCTGGATGCTAACCGATTCCCAATCATTCAGGTATTTACACCCACCGCCCGCACCGATTAAAATACCTCCGGTCGACCGTAGACCGGGTTAGCAGCCCGGCATTGTTTGCTGCTTACTGCACTAACAAGGAGATTCTTATCATGCGTGCGAAATCGTCTTACCTTCAGATCGTTCTGGTTATATGTCTCCAATCATTAACCGCCGCTATTGCCCAAAGTGCTACTACTAGCAAATCCAGCGGCGATTGGCCCACTTATCGGGCCGATGTCCGCCGCAGCGGAATCTCCGCAGGTGCACTCGCTTTCCCACTGGCCGAAAGCTGGGTACACAAAGCCGACCACCGGCCCAGCCCAGCCTGGCCCGAGCTGACCGCGCCCAACGATTTCTGGCACCGCCTGCACGGGCTCAGCCACACGCACACCTTCGACCGCTCCTTTTGCCCCATTCGCGTGGGCTCGCGGGTCTATTACGGCTCATCGAGCGACGACGCCGTGCGCTGCCTGGATGCACAAAGCGGCAAACTGCTCTGGACGTTTTATACCGAAGGGCCCATCCGTCTGGCTCCCAGCGTCGCCGACGGGCGGCTGTATGTCGGTTCAGACGACGGCATGCTCTACTGCCTCGACCCGGAAAGCGGCTCGCTCAACTGGAAGTTCAAAGCCCAAGAGCAACAAGACCGCCTGCCGGGCAACGGGCGCATGATCTCGCGCTGGCCCGTGCGTTGCGGCATCGTGGTTGACAACGGAGTGGTCTACTACACCTCGGGACTGTTCCCCGGCCAAGGCGTAGAGCTTTGTGCAGTTGACGCTGCCAACGGAAAAAAACTCTGGAGCAAACCAATCTCCATCTCGGCCCAAGGCTACCTCTTGGCCTCCAGTAGCCGTCTGTTTGTACCTACCGGACGCACCTCACCCCAGGCCTTCGACCGCGCCTCGGGCAAGCCGCTGGGCGACTATGGCCGCGTGGGCGGGTGCTTCGCCCTGGTTGACAAAGACGTGCTCGTACACGGCACCAGCGAGAACGGACAGTTGCATCTGTCCGAGCCCAACACTCGTGAAGGCATCGTCTCGACCGCCGGCCAACGTCTCATCGCCAAGGGCCCCATGCTCTACATCCTCGGCAAAAAATCGCTCTCCGCCTTGAATCGCACCCAATACATTGAAATCAATAAACAGATCACCCGCCTCAAGGCTATCAAAAAACCCAGCGAGGAAGAGAAAGAACAATTAGCGGCCCTGCTGCCCAAACGCCGCAAGTGCCAAAAGTGGAAAGTAGATTGCCGCGCCCCGTTCGAGCTCATCATGGCCGGCAACACGCTCATCGCCGGCGGCAAGGACCAGGTTCTGGCCTTCGACGCCGCGACGGGCAAAAACATCTGGTCGGCCCCGGTCGACGGTAAAGCCTACTCGCTGGCCGCCGCCGGCGGGCAACTCCTCGTAAGCACCGATAGCGGAAAAATTCATTGCTTTGCAAAAATCATAAAAAAGCCCTTGAGCCCCACTCAAGCCTTCTCAGCAGCTTTAGGTGACATAAATCAACATTCTTTCGTGGGCACGCCCCACGTGAAATACTTCCAACTAATCGCCAAGACCATCCTCAAACAAACCGGCATCCAGCAAGGCTATTGCATCGTACTCGACGCCGGCGGCGGAGACTTGGCCCGCGAACTGGCCCTGCATTCCAAGCTCCGCATAGTGGGCGTCGAAAGCGATCCCGCCAAGCTGGCCCAAGCCCGTAAAATGCTCGCCGCCGAGGGCCTCTACGGAACCCGCGTGGTCATGCACCAGGGCCGGCCGGGCAAGCTCCCCTACCAACAGTGCTCGGCCAACCTCATCGTCTCCGCAGCCGCCCTGCTCGGCGGCGAACTACCCAACATGTCCGACATCGCCCACGCCATTCGCCCCTGCGGCGGCAAGGTAGTTTTAGCCTCTGCAACTAAAGAATCAGACCCGGCCGTCCTGAAAAAACACATCGCCTCGGCCGCCGGCCTGCAAGACTGCAAAACGACCAACCACAACGGCATCTTGCTGGCCGTCGCCACACGTGGAAAGATCCCTGGCTCTACCGAATGGACGCACGGCTACGCCGAACCCGGCAATACAGCCTGTAGCGGCGACGGCACAATCGGCGGCGCCGTCGAAATGCAGTGGTTCGGACGCCCCGGTCCACGCCGCATGGTCGACCGCCACCACCAAAACATCTCCTCGCTCTACAAAGACGGCCGCCTCTTTGTGCCCGGCGATTGTGTCGTCTATACGCTCGACGCCTACAACGGCACCGTGCTCTGGCAAGTGGATGTACCAGACTCGCGACGGCTGGCAATGTCGCACGATTCGAGCAGCATGGCCGTCGACGACCGTCGCGTATATTTGGCCGCCGGCGACAAGTGCCTGGCCTTCAACGTCGCTAGCGGCAAGCAAGAAGCCGCTTTTGCGGCTCCGCAAAAGCGGCTTCTTGCTTGCCGCTAGCGACGTTG
>CAZISU010000081.1:6438-11475 GCA_964541935.1 uncultured Planctomycetaceae bacterium
GCGGCTCCGCAAGAAATCCCTGAAAAACCACACCACTGGGGCTACGTCGCATATAACGAAGACCACCTCTTCGGCTCCGGCACGCGTCCCAAGGCCTCGTACACCGAAACCAGTTGGGCCACCGACGATTCGCTCTGGGGACGCGGGCAGCAAACCGTCACCAGCGACTACCTCTTCGCCGTCGACCGCAGCTCGGGCAAAAAGCTCTGGACTTATCGCTCCGGCATCATCGTCAACACCACCATCGCCCTGGGCGACGGCCGCATCTATTTTGTCGAAACGCAAAGCCCCAAGGCCCTGGCCAACCGTAGCGGACGCATGACAACGCTAACGCTCTTCAAGGGCGGACACGGCTTCCTCGTCGCTCTCGACCAGAAGACGGGCAAAGTGCTTTACCGCAAGCCGCTGGACACCTCCAACTTCGAAGAGGTCATCTTCCTCTGCCACACCGACGGGCAGCTGATCCTCAACGGCTCGAAGGCCATCGGCAAACCGCTGCACGCCTACATCTACGCCTTCGACGCGGCCGACGGAAAGCCCCTCTGGAACGCCACGCACAACACCGAGCTAGACTCGCGCGGCGAGCACGGCGAACAGAACCGCCACCCCACGATCGTCGGCCAGACGGTTTTCGCCTGGCCATACGCCTACGACCTCAAAACCGGCCGCCGCGACGAAGCCTGGAAGTTCGACCGCCGTGGCCACGGCTGCGGCGAGATAGCCGCCTCGGCCGACTGTCTCTTCTGGCGCGGCGGCAACCCCTGGATGTACGACCTTCGCCCCGACGGCGGACCCACACGTCTTACCCAAGCCACCCGCATCGGCTGCTGGATAAACGTAATCCCCGCCGGCGGCATAATTCTCATCCCAGAATCCAGCTCCGGCTGCACCTGCCCCTTCGCAATGCAAACCTCAATGGCATTTATGCCGAAGCATAAACCCTGAAAGGGTTTCGGAATGCAAGGCTAGCCGAATCCAACCACCTTGCCCCTGGTCTACTGGAATTCAAACAAACCTAAAACTACTGCAATTCGTCTCGGTCCATTAACTCCGCTTCCGCCGCCGCCCGACAAACCACAGCCCGCCGACGATCAATAGAACAATACACCCCGGTTCGGGAACGGTAACTACCAGACTTTTCGAACCAGAGAAGTCAAGCACACTAACAGTACCATCCAAACTAAAACCATCAACAACCGTATTATTAGTTAAAGTACACAGCTCCAACTCAACGATTGCGCTGCCCCCCTCCGGAATGACGAGCTGCATCAACTCAACCGTTTCTTCAACCGACGAAGACGTTCCGGTTCGAAGATAGACATCCGATGTAATCCAGTTGCTAGACACTATCCAAGCATCAGTATCGTCAACTACTTCATCTAAATTGGCATCGCCAGGAATACAACCGTTGAGGGAAGGACTGTACGGAACACCATAATTGCTTGCCATAATCGTGGCATCGCGGAGATCTACGGCTCCATCTCCGTTGAAATCGCCGCTGGACCAAGTGTTACCACAGTTAGGCCCGTTGTAATTGTAGTTATTCAGAGTGCCAAGCCCTTCCGCAGTGCCACCACTGAGGTCGTTGGTCTCCGCAGTAATGACGTCTTCCATCAAAACAGGCAATCGCAAATCCCCGAAAATGACATAGCTATCTTTCGGGTTGCCATCAGCACTTCCATCGCCCAGCCAAACGCTCTGCTTAAGTTCAGGATCAGAAAACGGATCAGAGGGATCCTCCTCTTCTTCCCATACCTGATAAACATCTCCCGTTACCGTAAACTGTGAAAGGCCTGTGATGCCAACCCCTGTGGCTGTAACTGTAAAACTCCTTAAGCCGTCGCTCGGCGAGCCGTTGTCTACGTAACCTAACGTGAGGGCAAATGATACTCCGTTCGTAGCTAGAACGACTATCAACGCAAATAAGAGGTTTTTCATCTCACTCTCCTTCATGAAAATAAAAAAATCTAACCGCAAGCATAAACGAATGGCCTCGGACAGAAAAAAACAATCCCACTACTGTCAGAGTGCTAACTCCGCTTCCGCCGCCGACACCCAACAAGCCACAGCCCACCGACGATCAGCAGAACAACGCACCCCGGTTCGGGAACTACTAGGTTATTTGAATCGAAGAAATCATACACAATAATAGTGGCGTTACCGGTTTCCGGATCGTGATCTATCACGCTTAGCAACCTCAGCGCGATTGTCACCGATTCGCCTTCGGCTAGCACAAGGTGGTACAGATCGCGGGTTTCCATTTCTCCCGATGGCGATCCCATGTACAAATAGGCATCGTACATCTGTTCGCCATCATAATTATTCAGAGTACCTGGGCCGGAAGCGGATCCATCGAGGACCGTTTCAGTTGTTGAGATCGGATTACCGTTGCCCGGACCATCCAAGCCAGCCAAGTCCGGAATACGTACTTCACCGAAGCAAATGTAGCTATCCCTGCCAGTGCCAAACGGATCCGCGGATTCGTCACCAAGCCATGGGCTCTGTGTGGAAGGATCTAAAAACTCCTGGTAGACGTTACCGTCGATGGTAAACTGCGACAACGTTGTAATTCCAATCCCCGTTGCGCGTACGGTATAACTCTTCAACCCGGAGCCCGGCGAAGGATTCTCCACATAGTCCAAAATTACGGAAGCACAAGCAACACCACTCATGGCCAAGACGATAATTAATGCAAATACGATTCTATTCATCTCAAACTCCTGAAGTAATAAACAACTGCGAATAAACTCATCTACAAATCAATAGACTCAGGCAGCGGAGCCTGACTGGTGAAGGATCTTAACTCCGCTTCCGCCGCCGACACCCAACAAGGCACAACCCACCAACGATCAGCAGAACAACGCACCCCGGCTCGGGAACTACCAGATTGTTGGAGTTGAAAAAATCGTGCTCAACAACGGTACCGCCTATAACCACGCCCCCTGAACCCAATTCGATATCCACATAACTGTACAACTTCAATGCAACTGTCACGGAATCGCCATCCGCTAAAACCAGATGGAACAGGTCGAGGATCTCAGTTTCTCCTGTTGGTGTCCTTGTATAGAGATATCCATCATGCTGATGCTCGCCATCGTAATTATTCAGAGTACCCAAGCCGTAAGCGGATCCATCTAGGATCGTTTCAGTAGTTGTGATCGGGATACCTGTGCTCGGTTCCTCAGAGCCAGCCAAGTCTGGCATACGCAAGTCACCAAAACAGATATAACTATCCTTGCCGGAGTCTAACGGGTCCGCGGTTTCGTCACCGAGCCATGGGCTCTGAGTGGCAGGATTTAAGAATTCCTGATAGATGTTGCCATCTATGGTAAACTGTCCCA
This sequence comes from uncultured Planctomycetaceae bacterium, assembly GCA_964541935.1. GTDB lineage: Bacteria > Planctomycetota > Planctomycetia > Pirellulales > Thermoguttaceae > JAFGTN01. The sequence goes on from CAZISU010000081.1 coordinate 9,780, forward strand.
ACGTCACAATTCCATCCCCCGTCGCTCTAACGGTATAACTCTTCAACCCGGGGCCCGGCGAAGGATTCTCCACGTAGTCCAAAATCACGGAAGCCGAAGCAATACTGCACATGGCCAACACCATCAACGATGCAAACAATACCTTCTTCATCTATTTTTCCCTTCAATAATGCGTTCTAGCCCGACCAAGACCTGCCCAACTTGCATGCCCATCGAGCCGTAATCTAAGATGATATAGTTACGTTTTAACACGCCCCCAACCGCAGAGTCAACTAGCCCGGATTGCCTAAAACGAAAAGTTAACCAAAAAAGATGTTTATGACAGGAAATCCTGTTTTATTTCCGAGGATTCGCCCACTCGGACGCAGCCGTAGATAGATTGCGAAAAGATGCCTCTAAGTCGCTTGTAGTACCGGCTTTAGCCGGAATGTAAGGCACTTAGCCATGCCTGAAAGCGGATCTACAAACGGAACGCAACTGTAGAATTAGTTGACTGCAAGAATTCGCCGGCGCCTGACTATCTTTCGACACGCCGAATCTGCGTCAACTCATACTCGGGCGCGTAGTCACTGGACGCTGTGTTTTCAAGCAGGCGTCCGTTGACTTGCACATAGTCGCCGCGTTCGAAGCCGGAAATCAGAGAGGTTTTCCGCAGGATGACGCTGCCGCCGAACTGGTCGGCCTGGCCGTCGATGGGGATGTAGCGAAGCTTCCAGAGACGCCGCGCTTGCGAGTATTCCAGTCGGCCCTTGAGCCAGACGTGGTTCTCGGCGTGGCCGTAGCGGGACGTTGCGGGTTGCGTTGAGTCCGCGAAGCTAACGGGCTTGTTGGCCTGAGGACGCCGGCCAGAATAGGGATTCCCCACCTCGCTGATCGCCGATGCCTGGCGAACCGAAGAATCGCGATGCACGGGCGTCGACGCGCCGGCCGGAATTGTGCCCGCCCCGTAAGGCGAATTGTTCGAACGCACGCCTGAAGGCGCTACGCTGGAACTACCCGTACGCTTCGGCGGCAGGTCCATGATGTCGATAACATTGCTGGGCAAATTGATCCGCCGCGGTTGTGTCGACGAACCGCCCCGCGCTGCCATGCGGTACGGCGGTTGGGCATTCGCCACGGCACTGGATGTGGCGGATACCCTACTCGCCGAACCGCTCGAATCGATACATACTTGGCCAAGCTGCCCATATGTGCGGGCACCTGAAGTGCGGGCACGATTGTCAGCCGAACTAGTTGCCTGCGATGGTGCACGCCATCCAGCAGATGACGTCCCATTGGTTGAAGCAGCCACGTTAGACGGGGCGATACTGGGCGGGGCGATACTAGACGTCCGAGAATTTGAAAGCTGAGCATTTGCCCGCGGCTTATGCAGGTGGTCGGAAAGCGACGGCGGAGTGACGCGTGTTTTTGTCATCCGCGGGCCGGGCCCTGGACGCGACGTCGAGCTATAAACCCGCGTGCTGCCGGGCCGAAAACCGCCATTGGCACGCGAGGCATAAGGATTGCCCGAGGGCGTGTAGGTGTAAGTAGTGCTGCTATCTACAGTAACAGGATTTTTAGGCGTGATTGCTTGGAGAGGCGTGGTCAGCGCAACCGCACTGCGTGACGCAATGGGAGCGGTGGACCCTAGAGGCGTCGCCACGTTCAATGGCACGTTCGATTTGGAAAGCGGAACAATTGACCTAGACCTATCGGC
>CAZISU010000082.1:0-11392 GCA_964541935.1 uncultured Planctomycetaceae bacterium
CCACATATCCCCTGCAATCATATCAAATCCCAACGGGTGGCGTAGCAATAGGGGGAAAGTAAGAGCGATTGTCATCTTCCCTAATCTTCCCTAATCTTCCCAAATCAAAAATTGACGTAGCCCCCGGGTCGTTTAACGACTTATGGCTCATCTTCCCTAAATTCCCATTTTCCCGACCCTCTACACACATAAATCTCCCACTAAATTGCTCGTGTATAAAAACGATGGGGAAACGGGAAGATAGGGAAGATGGGAAGATGATGGAAATATCTAAGGATACCCCCCTACATATATATACTTAACTCTCTATCTACTAACTACTTGCATCAATGTGCATTATATATAATCGTACCCCTGAAGCCAATGGTGGGGTAGGAAGATGATGGGAAGATGGGAAGATGACCCTCGGGGGGTTAGTGACCATATTGCCTACACCATTCTGGTTAAGGATAGGACCACCCAACCCCTACTCTGTTTTTCGACCGCCACTCGTCGACCGCTCCAGCCATCACATCCGGCATAGTTTACCACAAAATAATTATCTCTGGAATAGTTACTCGATTATCTCCACTCACCCTTCATTACCATGATAGTATTCAAGTGTAAGCCCGACGCATCTGCATTTAATGAGGTGACACCATGATACAAGCACAACGCATATTTCATCTGGCTGCCGACGCTGTTGCCCAAACCCGGTCGCTCGGTTACGACTGCCGCAATATCATAGTCGAACAACCACACGACCTTGACATTGTACGCGTGGTCCAAGGTAAAGCGTCGGTCATCTGGAACGGACAATACTTCCACTACCATGGCCGGCCCACACGCGCCCTCGCTCATTTCACGCACGAATTCAGCCAAATGGCCAAATAGTTGAGAACCGAAACCCGCAACCAGGAGCTACACCCATGACCCAGACCACCAAACTACCCGCAAACACAACCGAGTGGCGACAAGCTTGCGAACGGGCCGCTAGCTTTGCCAATAAACACGGCAATGGTCGGATTGAACACGCAGAGGAATACCTATTCGAACGTGGCCGGGAACACTTCGGTTTTGAATCCGCAAGCCTACTCGAAGCAGACCGGGAAATGGAATATCTCAACACTGGCGAAACCTATTGTCCTACTGTTTGCTGTGAAAATGGCAAGTGTTTCGTATCGTCCTGGGGTGACTGGCTGGAACAAGCCGAGCAGAAGTACTGCTTGGATAATAACGTAACCCGTTGCGTGTATTGCGGTGAGTTCATCCCCTTATCCGAAAACATTGAGTGGCATGATACCGCTTGCAAAGCTTGTGGACATTACGTTGACGGTCGTGACAAAAAAGAGGACCAAGACCAAAAAATTGAACGACTTGAACACGAAAACAAACACTTGCGGGAATTCGTTATTGATCGGTTTAGTTATGACCCATCAGTTACAAGAGACGGTTGCGATTCTATCGGGTATTCCATGCTACCGCTACCCAAGGAAATTCGCCTAATCATCGTGGATATCTTGAGGCAAGCACATTAACGATTCCCAACCACTCGCCCCGCGGGGCGACGACTTGGCAACCGTTACGACAACTACGATAAGAGGCAAACAGCATGTTAGGCGATAGTGACAAGGAATTCTTAGACGCATACATATATTGTGCATTATGGTCGTCTACTGATGATGACGGGATTTATCTGGACGGCGGTAATGCCGATCTACCACCCGAAACACTAGACGCCATGAAAGCGGATTGCAAAGCTTTCTTAGACTTGGCCGACGAATTACTTGATCTTGAATACAGTCAAGCTGGCCATGACTTCTGGCTAACTCGCAACGGCCATGGGGCCGGGTTCTGGGATGGTGACTGGCCAGAGCATGGCGACAAGCTAACCGAAATATCCAAAGGGTTTGGGGAAGCAAACCTATACATCGGCGATGACGGTTTGATCTATCAGTTTCAAGGCTAACACAACTAAGAGGTAAGCAACAATGGAACAAGTCACGATCAAAATCAAGACCGGTAACGACGCATTTCATCCCAGCCCAGAAGTTGAGGTAGCCCGAATACTGCGGGAAATCGCGGACAGAATAGAAATTAGAATACACCCCGATTACGCAAGGGACGCGAACGGGAACAAGGCGGCGAAGATCAAGATTCGATAATAACCACCAACCGCAACTAAGAGGTAAGCAACCATGAATCACTGGTTACACTTCGACGACTTATAAGCCGTCCAAACACAAGGCGAGCGCGCGAACCATCGGGGCGTTGACGGACGCCCCCTAGGCCCGGACGTTCGGGAAGATTGATAACGACAACAAGAGGTAAGCGACAATGGTCTGAATAATTTACGGATAACAAGGCAGAAACCTAAACTTTCATGGTGTCAATTAGTGACATACGTTGGTGTCAAATAAGGAACACTAAAAAACACAGCAACTCCCCGCAAGGGGGAAACCAGAATCAAATAAAGGGTAATGCCATGAGTAAAAATAGTTTTCTCGCAGCTGACAATGATAGCTACAAATTGGAAGGGACGGTCAAATTATGGCATCTTTATCCTACTCGTGAAGACGCAGAGAAATGGCTCTCGAAAAACGGAGGCGGATGGCTTTGGGAGGTATTACCTAGAGCGGATTCCGATAAAGACACGATACTTGGAGAATCATACCGTATCCCCGATAAAGACGGAAATGATCCGCAAATGCCCAAGGAATTTCCACCACTATGTTAACATAAGACAAGTATGCTATGACCGACACCATGAAGAAGCAAGCAATATTGTATACGAGATTTTCGCCAAGACCTAACGCCGAAGATTGCGAGAGTTGCGAAAAGCAGGAAGAACGTTGCCGGGCATTCTGCGAAGCAAAGGGCTATCAAGTGGACGGCTACGAGCACGACAAGGAAGTCTCCGGCGGCGACCTGTGCCGTCCAGGACTGCAAAAGGCAATCAATGCCCTGCAAGACGGCTATGTCCTAGTTGTCGACCGTAGCGACCGTCTGGCCCGTGATATGTTAGTAAATTTAACTATCCGCCACGAAGTCGAGCGCAAGGGCGCAACGATAGCCTACGCCGATGGTTCCATGGTGGCCGACACACCCGAAGGCGAACTATTCCAAAACATTCTAGCTGCCTTCGCCGCCTACGAGCGGGCCAGAATCCGCGACCGGCTAAGGAAGTGGGCGGCTGGCAAGAAAGCAAAAGGCGAATGGATGGGCAAGCCGCCGATAGGCTGGATGAGAGATCCAGAGAATTCCGCCAAGTTAATTGAGCACAGTACCGAAAGGCAAGCTATCACTCGCGCCTGCGACCTTAAATCAAGAAGTTACACGTCGATTGAGATTGCTGACATACTGTCCAGAGAATTCGGCCCATGTCGAGGAAACCCGTGGAGTGACCGGACGGTTCGGCGGCTGGTTAGGAAGTATGCTGGGTAGGTGGTTAGGTGGGGTTCTCGGAAACCGGCTACCAATACTGCCAAGGCTCTCGCGAAGTGTGCGTCGATCGACTCAACACCCTCAATTCATTGGGGTTTACGCGATACGAATTCACCTTGCGATTCACAGATCACTCCGGCAACCCTATCGAAACCCCAGAAGACTGCGGCTGTGATCCGTGAGATGAACATTAGCACGAATACAGGACCGCTGAACTTTCGGCCGTTGTTTACACTTTTCGTCGAACTGCTCGTTCGCCTGGAACGATGACATCAAGTCGCAGTATTGTTGGGTTCACTTGATCCGCGATATTCACTTCCTCGAAAAGCATCCGAACAAAAAGACAAAGCGATGGCCGGGAAACTGCTCGACCAAACGCGGCGACTGTTCAAGACTTGGCGTCGGCACGACAAAATACTGGACGAAGGTCGGCATCGGAGTTTCGTGATGCACCGCGACAAGTATTTGGATATTGCCGTCCACACGCCCGATGTTTCGGAGACGCGACCGCTCGCCGAACGATTTGCGGTTGTCGAATGTGAAGACGGCAGCCGCTACGACATGTCGCAGAACTAATTTCGTTCTCTCTTCGAGCCTGGTTCGGAGCCGACGAACAACCACACGGAACAGCAGGTGCGTCATCGCGTAATCGATCGACATATCATTCAAGGTACGCGCAGTGAGCGTGGGCAGCGCTAGAACGAGCGTATGATGAGTGCGATTGCACCGTGTACGAAGCAGGGACGCGGTTTCTTCTATTTCCTGCACGGTTAGATTCTAGCCCATCTTACGGGTGATCCCGACCCGTCGCTATTGCAGACCGCAACGGCACCGGATACCACCGTCATTTCCGGCAAAGCTGCCTAACACCTCGCGTTATGATCCTACCGACACCCTGGGCTCATCTCCGACAACGGCTCCCTGATCACACCCACTTTCAATGATTCATATCTGCTGGCCGTGACGGTTACAATATCAATGGATGTTCGTTAAACTGCTTCTAATGCCACTGATGCCCCCATTCCGCCACCTGCGCAGAGAGTTGCCAGGGTCCTTTGAGCTTGCCCTTGGGATAGTTTATGGGCAAGGTGTACGATGATACGGGAGCCGCTTGCGCCGATGGGATGGCCCAGGGCGATTGCTCCGCCGTCGACGTTTATCAGGTTCGGGTCGAGTTTGAGCCCCTGGATGCAGGTTAACACTTGGGCGGCAAAGGCCTCGTTGATTTCGACAAGATCGAAGTCGCTAAGGTTGCAGTTGAGCCGCTTGCAGAGTGCATTTGTGGAATGGATCGGCCCCATGCCTACCAGTTTTGGTTCGCACCCCACAGTTGCATAGCCGGTTAACACAGCTAGTGGTCGCCAGCCGTGTTTTTCGGCGGCCTCCTCGTCACAAACCAGCATCATCGAAGCCCCGTCGTTGATTCCCGAGGCGTTGCCGGCCGTGACCGTGCCGCTACCGTCGGTTTTGAAGGCCGGGCGGAGCGAGGCCAGTTGCTCGAGCGTGGTATCCGGGCGGGGGTGTTCGTCGTGGTCAAGATCGTTAAAGGAGACCATCTCGGCGTCGAAGCGACCCTCTACAATGGCACGGGCAGCTTTTCTTTGGCTATCCAAGGCAAAAGCATCTTGGGTCTGGCGATTGATGCTAAATTTATCGGCCAAACGTTCGGCCGCCAGTCCCATGTGTTCGTTGTCGAACGGATCGACCAGCCCGTCGCGGAGAACCACGTCGGTCAGTTTGCTGTGCCCCAGGCGGTGGCCTGCTCGCGTCTGGCCGGAAAGGTAGGGTGCCTGCGACATCGATTCGGTGCCGCCGCAAAGTACGACGGACGATTCGCCGGCGGCGATGGACTGGGCCGCTAAAATGAAGGCTTGCATTCCAGAAGCGCACATCATGTTGACGGTGAAGGCTGGCCGGTCCAGCGGGATGCCGAGCCCCACGCCGATCTGACGGGCGATGGTCATTCCCAAGCCGGCACTTAAGACATTGCCGACAATAACGCGGTCGACTCTTTTGGCGACGTCATCACTACTGGGCAAGCCGGCAGTGGTCCCCGCGCAATTACTGACACTTTCGAGTGTGGCCTGTCCGGCCGCGATTGCCAGTTCGACGGCCGAGTATTTCGAAAGCCCTCCCAGAAAGCGGCCCTGTGGCGTTCGTTTTGCGGCGACTATACAGATACGTGTCATAATTGAATCTTTTCAAGCTCTCGGTTAGTGGAACACATGCTGCGGCATGGGGCGGACATTACGGCAAATGGGCTTGAAGGGAAGCAGGTCCAAAATCTGCGTCTGGAGGTCGACACCCGGCGCGACTTCAATCAGTTCGAGCCCTTCGTCGACTAGTCGGAAGACGGCCCGTTCGGTGACGTAGAGCACGTTTTGATCGCTACAGCGGCTACGTCGGCCGCTAAAGGACAATTGTTCGACCTCGTTGACGAATTTTGAGTACCGGCCTTCCTTGATGATATTTAGAGTCTTGCCGTCGGGCGAGTCTTCCACGACGACTTCCAGGGAGCCGGCCGTAAAAGTGCTACAAAACACGAGACGGCGCGCGGTTTGGGTAATGTTGACAAAGCCGCCCACGCCAGCTATGCGCGGTCCGAACCGCGAGACGTTGACGTTGCCGTGGCGGTCGATTTCGGCCGCGCCCAGGGCGGCAAAATCCAGCCCGCTGCCATCGTAAAAATCAAATTGCGAGGTTTGATCGATGATTGCCGTGGGGTTGACGGAAACGCCGAAGCTTAATCCGCCCACCGGCGTACCTCCAATCAGACCGCTCTCTAACGTAATCAAGAACTTTTCTAGCAGACCATACTCGGCAGCTATGTTTGATACGCCCTCGGGTATGCCGATGCCTAAGTTGATAATTGCGCCATCGGACACCTCGTCGCAAGTCCTGGCGGCGATGATGCGGCGCGACCCGACGGGAAGTTTTTCGATGCCAGCCGGCATGTCACCCACCGAGCGGCTCGATTCGATGTTCGGCGCCGGCGAAACCAGCGTTGGATTAAACTCGGCAGCGCCAAACGTTTGTGGGTGGTGGTGTGGTTCGGCCACGACGATGCGGTCCACGAGAATACCGGGTATTCGAACGTCTTGTGGCCGTGCCGGGTGGTCCATGAGACGGGCGACCTGGGCGATCACCTTTCCGCCTGAATTATGCACCGCCTGGGCGATGGGCAACGTTTCTCCCAAGAGCCCTTCCTCGTACATGACCAGATTTCCATGAGGATCGGCCGCCGTGGCGCGGATCAGCCCGATGTGGATCGGCATGGCCTTGTACCAGAGCCAGATTTTTCCGCCAAGTTCCACTCTCTCGACAAGTTCCCCGACGGTCCGCCGATTGGCCCGTCCTCCCTGGTGGATAGGATCGATGAACGTGTCGAGCCCCACATGAGTAATGCAGCCAGGCCGCCCGGCGGCGATATCACGAAACAGTTGGCAGATTACGCCTTGCGGAAAGTTGTAGGCCTCGATTTTATCGTCCAAAACCAGTTTGCCGATCTGTGGAGCTAGGCCCCAGTGACCGCCTATCATGCGGCAAACGAGCCCTTCGTGGGCCAAGTGGCTGATGCCGCGGCCTTTGCCGTCGCCTTGGCCGGCAGCATAGATAATTGTAAGGTCTCGCGGATTGCCGTCGTTCAAGAAACGATCTTCCAAGGCATAGATTAATGACTCGGGCACGCCCGTCCCCACAAACCCGCCGATGGCCACGGTCTGTTTATCTTCGACCAAAAGCAAAGCGTCCTCGGCCGGGCATAGTTTAGCGTCGCGACGACAAGTGCTCATCCCCACCATCCTCCATTCACATGAATGGTTTGGCCGGTAACATAGGAAGCCATGTCGCTGGCCAGGAACAGAACTACCTGGGCGATCTCTTCCGGCTGGCCGAAGCGGCCAAGAGGAACTTGCTTAAACATTTCGTCACGGATTCCCTCGGGCATCGCCATGCCCATTCCGGAAAGCACCACGCCGGGCGCCACGGCATTGACCGTGATTTGCCTCTTGGCCATTTCGCGGCTGAGCACCTTTGTAAGTCCCACCACACCGGCCTTGGCAGCGGCGTAGTTCGAGGCTCCGAAAAAACCCAAAAAGGCAGCGACCGAGGACAGGTTTACAATCCGTCCGCCATCGGCCAGCCGCTCGGCAACCGCATGGCAGGCATTGAAAACGCCAGTCAGATTTGTATCGATAACCGCTTGCCACTCGTCGGGCGTCATTTTTTTAATGGTTTTGTCGCGGAAAATGCCGGCATTGTTTACCAGAATGTCGAGGTCGCCGAATCGCTCGATTGTCTCGCCGATCATACGGTCGGTTTGCCCAGCGTCACGGACATCAGCCTCGAAAACCGCCGAGTTGGGTCCAATGGACGCGCATGTTTCTTCCGCGCGAGCGAGGTTCACGCCTTGGGCGTCCTTGAAGTAGTTGATAGCCACATTCGCACCAGCTTGAGCGAATGTCGCACACATGGCAGCCCCCAAGCCTTGACCGCCACCGGTCACTAGGACCGTTTTTCCGGAAAGATCAATCGCAAACATATTTTACTTTTTCACAAATCGAGGCCGTCACGAAGCACAGTCCGATAATCGGTAAGTTATTTATCGGTTATCCCTGTCGAGATCCACTTACGTTCCCTTGCGGAATGTTCCACGGCATCTAGAACACGTTGACATGCCACGCCATCGGCGAAATCCGGCCGATAGGGCGTTTCATCGATAATGGCTCTAAGGAAATTGGCAATCTCGATCACAAAGGTGTCGGCATAGCCGATTCCGTGTCCCTGGGGCCAGGGGCCGCCGCCGTAGGGATGGCTGTCATGGGTAGCGTTTATCTTACAGAATCCTTGTTCCGCAGCCGGTTTTGTTTTGTCATAGAAGTAGACGTAATTCTGTTCCTCAAAGTCCCAGTAGAGCGAACCGCGTTCGCCGTTGATTTCGATGCAGTTGTTATTTTTTCGTCCTACTGCAAGTCGGGTGGCTTCGAAGCAGCCGGTGCCTCCGTTGTTGAAATTGGCCAGGAACTGTGCTACGTCGTCGACGGTCACTGTATTTTTTGGTCCCTCGGGAGAATCGGAATTCAGTGGCCGCTCGGGAATCAGTGTCTTCAGATTCCCTACAACTTCGGTGAACTCCAGGCCCGTAATGAAACGCGCGGCGTCAATTGAATGGGCCGCAATGTCGCCCAAAGAGCCGGAGCCGGACAGGTTTTTATCGAACCGCCACACATATGGAAAATTGGGGGAAGACGGCCAGTCCTGGGCATAACGGGCATGCACATGGTAGATTTGCCCGAGCCGTCCCTCTCGGACGAACTCCGCGGCAAGCGCCTGGGCCGGTGTGCTGCGGTAAGAAAAGCCGCAACATGTCCGAATTCCAGCTTCTTCGGCGGCGAGCAACATGGCCTCGGCATCGGCTAGGTTATTTGCTAGTGGCTTCTCGCAAAGGATATGCTTGCCGTGTCGTGCGGCTTCGATCACGATTTCTCTGTGCAAATTCCCTGGGGCCGCCACGCTGATCAGGTCAATATCGTCGCGAGCGACCAGTTTGCGCCAATCGGTTTCATATGCTTCCCAACCAAACTTTTCAGCAAAGCGTGCGAGATTATCTTCGCTGTCCTTTGCACACAGCACTTTCATTTCTACGCGGCACGGCAGGTCATACCACATGCCGGCGTTGCGAAAAGCATTCGAATGGGCAACGCCCATGAATTGATGGCCAATCAGGCCTACACGGATTGTTTTCATTTTGCTCTCGAGTGTGTTTTGTTGGTGTTATGGTTCGAATCACACACGGTCCCACTATCGTAAGCCGCCGGGCGCACCAGGGCCGGCTGTCGGCAGGGGCATGTAAACTGTGATTGTGCGAATCAGCGGGAAAGGGCGATATCTCGCGGTTCCATAAAGAATTTATTAACTGAGCTGCTAAGGAGATTTCAGATCGAAATTCTCCTCGTTTACTTGGCCGGACAGCAGTTCACAAGTTAGTTCTTTATTCTCGCCAAATGCAAGCATTTTGATCTGGTCGACCATTTTACCGGGCGGCTCGGGAGGCCCGACCGGAACCTTTTGGCCCGTCTCGTAGACACAGGTAATATGCACATACTTTTTACCCGCGGCATTGTCTACTTCGTTGCTGATAGAATATTTTCCGTCTTTGATCCGCGTTCCCAAACTGGGGCCTTTCGAATCGGCCGGGGTGAAGGAGATGGTCCCGCTTTTAACCGGCTTGCCTTTGAACGTTACACTTCCCTTAACTTCCATCGGCTTGCCGCCGCAGGCGATCAAAGAAACCATCAGTAAACCGGCGGCAAGATATTGCCAGAAACTTTTGGTTGTATTTTTCATTTTAGATATGTGCTTTAACGTCAAGTGGGTGGGAAGCAGCGTCAGATACTCGCAGAAGTTGAGGTCATCTTCTGCCAGTTAACGCAAACTCGAAGTGGTTCTTCGCATTGTCAACCACCTCTGCCTCGAGTCGACCCTTTTCATTAAACACAATCGGCGCTACATCAGCAATCTTTCCCCTCTGAGGATCGTTCACGAATTTGCCGGTTTTTCGATAGGCGGATATTGTTACGCGGTACTTGCCAGGCATTAGCCCCTGGTCGGCCGCGATTTCAAACTTCCCCCCGATAATATGCCCGCCTGCGCTGGTTGCTTTCGTGCCAGGCAGCGGCTGGAAGCTGATCGAGCCCTTTTCCAGCGTCTGGCCATCAAGCGTCACGCTGCCGCTAAGCGAGTTACGCCCATCATTGTCAGAACAACCTGCCAGGGGCACAGCGAAGCCGATCAACAAAACCGAGACCGGCACTATCCAACTTATGGTGTTTTTCATTTAATACACTTCCCCGATCATTTCTTCTCCGGCTGGCGTGCCCATCGCCTGCCAAATATCCAGGGATATATTATCATTGACGAAACTCACACTGCCGTCACACATTCCGGTATTGACACCGCCGGGATGCATGCTCCGTGAGGTGTGCAAGATCATGTTTTTCAGGCCTACCACACCAGAGTTTCCCCCCATGTTCTCGCAAGGCGAGACGGCTCCCGGCATACCGTCGGTGGAGTCGCACCAACGAACCATGTCCATCGCGCGGCTGTTGGGCGTATAGTCCTGCATAAAGACGGGCCCCTCGTCGTAGGCCACCGCGCCGCGGACCGAACAAGTCCCACCAACAATCAACTCCGAAACCATCAGCGTATGGCTCGTGCCATCCGTGATGTCGCGGAGTTTGGCTCCATGGTTGTAGCCAAACACGCCGTCAATATGACTAACCGCTTCCATTTGGCCGCGGCCGAAATTTCCCGCGTATGAGCTTCGACCATAAGGAGGAGCTGCGGAGCTGCAGGATCCATCCTCGTTGAACGATTTAGATACGGATGGGTCCGAAGGGCATTGCAATCCCGAAATCTTGGCCGTGATTATCTTCTTGTTGCCTGCGGGAATGTTATGGTAAGCCGTGCCGGGATTCCAGGTCCAATCGATATTCTTCATCGAATCGTCGAGTTCCATATACGGAAATAACCGCAGCATCCACGGCCACTCAGGGTCGTACTCACCGCTATTGCGGAGACCGCTGTGCATGTAGCCATAGCCGGGCGGAAAATGCCCGTGGCTTTGGTGATACATATGCACTGCCAATCCCACCTGTTTCACGTTGTTGCTACATTGCATGCGCCGCGCGGCCTCGCGGGCAGCCTGCACGGCCGGGAGCAGTAACGCGATCAGGATGCCAATGATAGCAATTACCACGAGCAACTCCACAAGGGTAAAACCAAATCGATTCTTACGTAGCATAGTAACTTTCCTTTTGTTTGAGGTATCACAATACGTTTTACGTTAACTCGTTAAAAACCGCCGATAATCAATGTTTCATCATCGGTGGCCGACGGTGTCGTCAAGGCGTGCCAGATGCCAATATCCATGGAATCATCGACGAATCGAACGCTGCCATCGGCCAAGAGT
>CAZISU010000083.1:0-11370 GCA_964541935.1 uncultured Planctomycetaceae bacterium
GGCCGGTGGTGTTTGTGTAGACGATGTTTTTGCCGCAGCCCGGGTGGTTGCGGTGCATGGTGTCGCCGCGGTGGTCGCGATATTGGGGGCCGACTTGGGGCCAATCTTCGAACTTGCCGTCGATGGCGATTGTGGCGGGGGGCGAGGCGGCGGGCGCGGGATGGGTGCCTTTGAAACGCCGCACGTTGGCGATGAGTTGATAGTAGTAGTTGTCGCCGAAGCTGCTCTTGCCGGGCTCGATGTCGCGGCTGTACTCGTCGTTGAATTGGTCGGGGAAGGCGTTTGCGGTTTTTTGCCAGGTCTTGTAGCGGCTGACAACCCATTCGTTCCAGCCGGTCACGAAAACGAGTTGCGGGTCGAGTTCGAAGGCGCGGCTCCATTGCTCTTGGAAGTTGAGCCCGCGAGCGACGGCGTCGGGCGAGTGGTTGGGACCATGTTTGACTGTATAGCCGCGGCCGTAAGCTATGTCTGTGTCGTTCATGGCGGCGGGCCAGAGCGTGTCGGTGGCGTTTTGGGCCACGCCCACGGTGGCCTGTTCGAAACGGCCCGAGGGCAGTTTGGCGAATCCGTGCTGGGGATAGACTTCCAGCCATCCCCAATGGTCGGGCCGGGTGGGGCCCGTTTTGTAGACCGGCTGGCCGGGGCGGAAGGTGAAGAAGGATTTGATGGGCTCGGGCACGTTGTCGGGATAGCCCATGACCAGTGGCTTGCCCTTCCACATGAACCAGAGGTCCTTGTAGCGGCCCGGCTTGTAGACCTCGTCGTAGAGTTGGGTGATGGATTTGAGGGCATGCGGCCAGGGTCCGAAGGGCAGCATGAATGCGACGCGGGGTACGCGGACACCTTCTGCGCGTGCTTTTTCGAAGACGGAGAAAAGCACCTCGTATGAGTTTTTCCAGGTGTAGCTGCCGTTGGTGGCGTCGAAAATGATGACGTCGACACCGGCATCGGCCAGCATCTCGGCGTGCTTGCGAAGCACCCAGGGGTCGGTGGTGCGGTAGTAGCCGAACAGGGGCTCGTTCCAGTGGTAGCCGGTGCCATGTCGTTTCCAGACGGGGTGCAGGAAGTCGTTGATCGCGGCGGGGAACTCTTCTATTATACTGTTGAGGTTGACCGGCTCGCGTGCCGCGACGAAGTCGACGTGCCATGTCCAATAGAACATGGCGACAAACTTATCGGGCTTGGGCGGGCCAACTTGTTGGCAGGTCGGCAGCTTGCGGCCTAGGGCGTCGGTGGCGGCCCAGGTATCGCTTGTGGCCCAAGCGGTCTGATGTTTTTTGAGTTGTTCCTGTTTGGGGGATTCTGCTCGGAGTTGGGATGGGCAGAGCAGATCGGCCACGAGCAGGGATAACAAGGCCGGGAGAACCGCGAGAAACGTTTGACGGAATAATGTTGCGGGCATGATATGGGTGGGTGAGAGTGGAATGGGGCGGGGGAAGACTGAGGGAGTAGTATTAAGTTGGTTCTTCGTACAATTTAGTGGGTGATTAAGAGGATAGAGAACAGGCTCGTAGCCCAGCCGCTTGCGGCGGTTTAAGCCTTGCCAAGTACGGGTTCCTCTTCTCTATTCACGCCTAATAGAGAAGAGCGACTGTTCGGGTTTGTTTACCAAACCGACTGCGGATCCCGCTCTTCTGCGGTGTCAAAGCACCCAGGAACCATCGATCTCGCGGCCGGCGGCAAGGGGCCCCTTGCCAGTCCATAACATGGAGCACTACTATACAAAAAACAGCGATGTGTGGCTCTACTGAAATATACAAGGAACCCGTACTTCTTCAATTTGAAAAGGATACGAATTCCGGATGAACCATTTTTCTTCAAGAAGCAAACAATTGAAAGTAATTTTACCTATCGCCGCTTTTCTGGGGAGTCTGGTATTTCTGGTGATGGGCTACGCTATATACTCTGTTAATGCTGCCCGGGTCGGCCAGTCTCCCGATAGCCACTCCCTGCCAATAATCGGCAATAGCATCCCACAAATAGCTGCAACTAGTGTAATAGACTATTACATTAATCCACATCAGCATGGCAATGTTTATGGCATTTTGTGCTGCAAGATCACGAAGGAGAAACTAGATCAGTTTATGCTTGAGGCAGGTCTCAGTGAGTTGCAGGATGCCGACAACTCGACAAAGCAAATATATATCAACTCAGTTGAGCGCTACCGGCAAGACGACCGAGCATTTTATTCTGGCCAATTCACCCAGGAAGATTGTTTCTTCGAAAGACCATTAGAGGGCACCAATGAGATTTACGGCATATTCCGACCAGAAGACGGCCAGTTCGTATTGTTTATCTATTTCGCTAGCTGGCATGCATCCCTGACAGGCGATCAGCCGTTGAAATAATTGGCCACGATATATCATGGAACTCTTTTTACCACGAAATTTCGAAAGTATGAAAACACGAAAGACAAAGTCGGGAATGGCTCGTTTCGTCCTTTCGTGGCCCTCTTATCTGAAACGTAATAGTTCTCTTGGTGCGTCGCGGACGCACCCTACATTACATACAAAACGCCCCGCTTGATTTTTCCATCAACCGGGGCGTTTTAGTTTTTCAGAGTACAAACGCGATTACGACTTGTAGCGTTTCACGTCGGGCTTGACGCCTTCGGGGGTCTCGTCGCTCTTAGGATCGAACCATTCGGGTTTGAAGTCGATCTTGCGTCCTTCGCGAGCGGCGATGTTGGTCGTCAACGCGATGACGGCGTCGGCCAGGGCCACTTTGGGGTGACACTTGGGCTTGTTTTCCGGGGCCGGGTTGCGGATGCACCATACCCAGTGTTCGAGCTGCTCGGTGTAGCCGCGGCTGATGTCGGTGCCGAAGGCTTGCGTACCGACGGCCGCCGAAATGGGGTCGCCCTTCTCGTCGGTGGCGATGGCCACGGGGTACTGTTTGTTGGTGCTTTTGTTCTTATTGGTGACAATTTTGGTTTTAGCATCGACGGCCGAGGTCTTGTAGAGCATGGCGTCGGTTTCTCTTTCCAACAGCAGCGTGCCGTTGGTGCCGAAAACCGTCTCGCCGTAGCCGCCGAACCCGTTACCGTTGATCGAGGCGTATTGCACGCTGATCTTCTTGCGGTCGTTGTTGGGATCTTTGGCGTCATAGCCGGGAGCCGCGTATTCGAACAGACAATAGACGTGGTCGTCGGTGTCTCGGTCGTTGCCGAAAATCAATCGTCCGGATGAGGCGGCTACGTTGAGCGGATATTGCTTCTTGCCGCCGTGCTGGGCCGAGATGAAGATGCTCGAGGCGTCCAACTGGTGGCTGCCCAGTTCGGCCATCAGCCCGCCGCCGGTGCGGTTCCACAAACGCCAGCGAATCAACTCTTCGATGGCCGGGCGGTCGTAGACGTCGTCGCCGGAGCCGATCTGGGCGTCGGTGTAGCCGAACTCCTTGACCTTTTTGGCGATAACCTTGTCTTCGATCTGCATTTTCTTCTGGGCGACTTTGTTTTCCCAGAGAGCAATCTCTTTGACGTTAGGCTTCTTGGCGCCTTTGAGCTTCTTAAGTTTGTTTTCCCAGGAGGCCAGCTCCTTGATGAGCTTTTCCGATTGGGCGTCGCCGGGCTTGGCGTCGTGGGGCAAGGGCTGTTGCCAGGAATCTTTGCCCGGCATGTTGCCGCGGTGCCATTGGGCACGGATGTAGTGCAGTTCGCCGATAACGCCCTTGGCGATGGCCTCGACGGCGTTGTTGTAGAGGATGTTGTAGTGCCGCTGGTGGCCGGTGGCCAGGTGCAGCTTGGTTTCCTCGGCCACGCGGGCCATCTCTTTGCTCTCGTGGACGCTGTGTCCCATCAGCTTTTCGGTCAGCACGTGCAGGCCGGCCCGCATCGAGGCGACGGCGGCCGGTGCGTGCAGGTGCAAAGGCAAGGCGATGATCACCGCGTCGAGCTTCAGCTTTTTGGCGTCTTTGATCAGATCTTGATATTGGCCGTAGACCGCGACGTTCTTGCGGGCTGCGTCCTCGCTCTTCCAATCGTACTTTTTCATCAAGCCGCAGCGGACCTTGTTGGCCGTGGGGCTGTAATAGTCGCCGTGGAAGGCGCGGTGTACGTTGTAGGGGCGGATGTCGGCGATGGCCGCGACCTCGATGAAGCCGGGGTTGATGGCGCCCAAGAGAACGCTACCTTCGTCGCCGGTTCCCAAAACGCCAACACGCAGGGGCTTGTCGATCGTCTTATCGTAGCCGAAGTAGTACGGACCCAGCCCCTTGCCCGAGGCAATGTTCTGCTCGATGCCCTTTTTGAGGAAATCGCGTCTGAGCAGTTTGCTGCCGACGGCCGCGTTGAAGTTCTGCTTGCCGATGGCTTTCTGTTCGGGAGTCAGATTCATCTTGATATGCCTTGATATAAATCAGTATTCGCCACGGATGAACACAGATAAACACGGATGCTGGATAGTGTTTTATCGATGTTTATTTGTGTTCATCCGCAGCCGATTCGCATGTGTTTCTAGTGCTATTATTTGTAACGGGTAGAAGGTTCGAGAACCTGTGCTACCTTTCTCCCAAACCGCCGCAAGCGGCTGGGCTGACAATCTGTCCTCTATCTACGCGTAGCGGCTCAAGTCCGGCTTGACGCCTTCGGGCGTTTCGTCGCTGCTTATATTGAACCACTCTTTTTTAAATTCAATGCGGCGGCCTTCCTTGGCGGCGATGTTTGTCGTCAGGGCGATGACGGCGTCGGCCATGGCAATCTTGGGCCCGCAATGCGGTTGGTTTTCGGGTGCCGGGTTCTGGATACACCAGGCCCAGTGCTCAAGCTCTTCGCGGTATCCGCGGCTGACCGTTCGCGCGGGGCCCTTGGTGACTTCCGTGGGGCCGCCCGATGCCTGAGTGTCCATGGTCGGTCCGCCGCCTTTGCCGGCCTTGACCTTGGTCTTCGATTTGTCCTGCACGAGCATCACGTCTTTTTCACGTTCGATAATCAGCGTGCCCTCGGTGCCGAATACCATCTCGCCGTAGCCGCCGAATCCGTTGCCGTTGATCGAAGCGTATTGCACGCCGATCTTCTTGCGGCTGTCGACGTCGCTTTTGGCGTTATAGCCGGGCGCCGGGAACTCGAAGATGCAGGCCACGTGGTCGTTGGCGTCGCGGTCGGCCGGGAAGAGCGAACGGTTGCCGGTGGCACACACGCTCAGGGGCATCTGCTTCTTTCCGCCGTGCATGGCCGAGATGAAGATGCTGGCCGCGTCCAACTGGTGGCTGCCCAGTTCGACCATCAGCCCGCCGCCCGTGCGGCTCCAAAGCCGCCAGCGGATAAGCTCTTCGATGGGCGGGCCCTGATAGACGGGCTTGCCGTCGGCGCCTTTGATGGAGACGTCCTGGTAGCCGAACTTTTCAGCGAGAGTTTTTCCGTCCTTATCCTTATCGTGCAAGGCGGAATCGGCCATCTGCATCTTGACCTGTTTGACTTTCTTTTGCCAAACATCGATATCGAGTCCGGAGACGCTGTCGAGCTTGCGCTGCCAACTGGCCAGTTTTTTATCCAAAGCGGCGGCTTGCGGATCGCTGTCCTTGACGCCCGGCGGGAGGGGCTGTTGCCAGGAATCTTTGCCGGGCAGGTTGCCGCGGTGCCATTGGGCGCGGATGTAGTGCAAGTTGCCCAACGTGCCACGCTGGATGGTGTCCATGGCCTCGTGGTAGAGGATGTTGTAGTGCCGCTGGTGGCCGGTGGCCAAGATTTTCTTTGTTTTGTCCGAGACGAGGGCCATTTCTTTGCAAGCGTGGACGCTGTGGCCCATCAGCTTTTCGGTCATGACGTGCAGTCCGGCTCGCATGGCAGCGATGGCGGCCGGGGCGTGCAGGTGCAAAGGCAAGCCGATAATCACGCCATCGAGGTTATCCGCCTCTTGTTCGAGCAGATCGCGATAGTCAGCGTAGACCTTAACATGTTTGCGGGCTTCATCCTCGGTCTTCCAACCGTACTTGCTCATCAACCCACAACGCACGGCCAGGGCCGTGTCGCTGTAGTGGTCGCCGTGGAAGGCGCGATGCACGTTATAGGGACGGATGTCGGCGATACTGGTTACTTGCAGGAACTCGGGGTTGATCGCGCCCAGTAGCACGTTGCCTTCGTCGCCGGTACCCAAAACGCCCACTCGAAGCGGGTGCCCATGGGACTGTCGATAACCAAAGTAAAAAGCGCCTACGCTACCGCCCGCCACTACGCCGGCAGCAGCACCGGCGGCCAGGAACCCGCGTCGGGACATCTGGCCTTGGAAGTTCTCACGGCCGGCTTCGCGTTGTTCGGGAGTCAAATTCATATTCGTTTATCCTCTATTATTCAACGGGGAGACCGAAGCGTTGCATCAGCGGCCGACCGATCCATTTGTATACGAAGAAGTCCAAGCCGCCCCATCGTCCGACAGGCAGACAGGCCAGGGCCACCATGGCGACCATCTCGACAAAGTTTTTGTCGATGATTAAGGCGTGTCCGACCACGCCCGGCGCGGGCGGATAGATCATCGGCCAAGGCGGTTGAGTCAGCAGCACCGACACCAGGAAGGCCGCTCCACCCAGGCACGCTAGGCGGTTGCAGAAACCGATCATCAGGCAAAAGCCGATAGCCGTGAGACTCCAGGTCACCGCCAGGTCCATCAGGTCGGCTCGCGTCCAACCGGTGGGAATGGCGCCCTTGTTTTTCTGCTCATCGTTTAATACGCCCCACATAGCGGCGCGGTAATCGTCGCCCATGCCGTCGAGCTCGCCGAGCCAGCCGTTGGCTTCCGAACGCAGCTTTTGCTGTTGGTCCCAGTTGCGTTTCTTCTTATAGGCCGAATTGTCGCCACCCGCGTCCAGTTCCTCTGCGAAGCGGTCGAGGCTGCCGAGGTAGCCGATAATTTCACCGCGGTTTTCTAGCAAATACTCGCGGGCCGACGTAGTGTAGCGGTCCAATAACGCCTGGGCGGCCTTTTGTTGATCTTCGTCCAGGCCGTATTTCTTCACGGCAGCGTCGAACTGGCCCTTCCAAGCATCGGTATAAATTTCGCCCGTAATGACAAGCTCGCCACCAGAGTCCTCGCGAGGCGCGAGACGCTGTCGGCCGTCGATATCGTAGACCATGGCGTAGAACAACGGCGCGGCCGGTCCTTTGGCCATCGTCAGAAACGGTGTGGCCGCGAACTTGTCGGGATTGGTTACTTTCCAGACACCTTCGTAGAAAAAGTGCCAGCCGATTGTTACCCTCAGCACAATCAGGAGAATTACGGCAAGGAAACTGATTTGAAATTTGGAGTATTTCAGGGGAAACCTCCTCTCGAGTTGTTTAAAGTTGACGTAACAACATGTGTTACATGGATGTCTTGTATTACTACCGCGTGGTTCCAGATGCACGCGAATCTCGGTCGTTGGCGGGGTCTAGGCAACCGAACTGGCGGACCGGTGCGCCAATTGGGGATATCCGTCGGTTGCACGCTCACATATCTCTCATTGTAACGTCTTTTTACGTCGATCTCAATATGCCTAATTTGAAATTGGCCGCCCCCGCAAACATGTGGATCAATACTAACCCGAATACTAACCCCACTTGTAAACACACTTCAGAACAACGAAAATGAACTCTTTATCTGAGCAATCTACCCTGGCGACATATTAACATGAAACTCGTCCTCTGTTACCCAATTAAACCACATCATTACGATAGGATTTGTGCCGCCGCGCCCGACTACGAGGTTGTCGATGCTGGTCAGGAAAGAATTGCCAAGGAGCTGTTGTCGGCCGATTTATACTGTGGGCATGCCAAGGTGCCGGTCGATTGGGATAAAATTGTGGCCCAGGGACGGCTGAAGTGGATCCAGTCGTCGGCGGCCGGCATGGACCATTGCTTGGTGCCGTCGGTAATCGGGTCGGATATTCCGGTGACGAGCGCCTCGGGCGTACTATCCAACCAGGTGGCCGAGCATACCCTGGGTATAATTATTGCTTGGTGTCGCAGTCTGCCGGTATTTTTTCGAGCACAGCAGAAAAAAGAGTTCGTGCGGCGGCCCACCCGCGACCTTACACATTCCACGGTGGGGATCGTGGGGCTGGGCGGCGTGGGACGGCGGCTGGTCGAGGTGATCGCGCCGTTTAAAACCCGCATCCTGGCCACCGACATGTTCCCCATCGACAAACCGTCCCAGGTCGAAGAGCTTTGGCCGCCCGAGGGGCTCGACGATCTTTTGTCACAATCGGATATCGTCATCCTTTCCGCTCCGTTGAATCATATCACGCGGGGCATGATCGGCGCGGCCGAGTTTGCTAAGATGAAGTCGGACGCGCTGTTGGTAAACGCCGCCCGCGGGCCGCTGGTGGTGACCGACGCGCTCGTCGACGCGCTCGAATCGGGCCGGATAGCCGGCTCGGTGATGGACGTAACCGACCCCGAGCCGCTGCCGCCGGAGCACCCATTGTGGGACGCGCCCAACACGATCATCACCCCGCACGTGGCCGGCCAATACGCCCGACGTATCGGCACCATGACGCGTCTGCTGTGTGAGAACTTGCGACGCTGGCAGGCCGATGAACCGTTGATAAACTATTTGGAAGACAAATCGCTGGGGTTCCCACTCCGCAAGGGGAATTATCCGTTGTGGTCGGATGTTGAGGGGGAGGTGGAGTAGGTTGGGAGGACTGGGGGAACGGATGCTCTTTCCTCCTCGCTTGCGCTTCGGGTTAGTATACGAGACCACAACAGTAGTATCGCAAATCATCAAATAGCCGTGACATTTAGCCCATAGTTTTTTCCAGAATTCACTTTTACAACCAGGAAACACGATCATGAACCAACGTCAAGAAAATCATTCAAAGTTCGGCCGCAGAGAGTTTGTCGGGAGTTGTGCCTTGGCGGTCGCCGCTGGCGGGAGACTGTGGGCTGCCGAGGAAGAAGCGGTGCCGACGCTCGGCTACAAGGCCGTGCCCGGTTGGGCCAAGTTGCCCGCCGACGTGCCGTTTGTGGGCGTGAACGGGCTGGATGTTGACAGCAAGGGCCGGGTCTACGCGGCCGGCGGCGAGGAGAATGCGATACTGGTGTTCGCGCCCAGCGGCAAGCTGCTGCAAGCTTGGGGCAAGGGCACGATCGAGGGCAAACACGGCGTGCGAGTCTTCAACGATCGCGTTTACGTGGCCGATACCAGCCTGCATCAGATGCACGAGTTCACCCTCGACGGCAAACTGCTTCGCTCTTTCGGCACGCGCGGTAAAGCCGGCCTGGGCGAGAACCAGTTCGACAAGCCAACCGATATCGCCTTCGGCCCCGACGGCGACATGTTCATTACGGACGGGTACGGCAACAGCCGCGTGGTACGACTCAAGCCCGACGGATCGTTCCGCATGGCCTGGGGCAAAAAGGGCGACGGGCCCAGCGAATTCGTCTACCCGCACAATATCGTCATCGACGACAGCGGGAAAGTATACGTGGCCGACCGCGGCAATAATCGCATCCAGATTTTCACCACCGACGGTCGTTTCATCAAACAGTGGCGTCACCTGGGCAAGCCGTTCGGGCTGTTGCTCACGCCGGACCAAACGCTTTACGTGGCCGACGGCAACTTCGACGGACCGCATCGCATCTTGAAGCTGAACCTCGACGGCAAGATCCTGGGCGAGTTCGGCTCGACCGGCACGAAAGCGGGCCAGTTCAAGGTTCCGCACTCGTTGGCCATCGACGGACAAGGTAACATGTACGTGGCGGAAGTGGATAACAAGCGGGTGCAGAAATTTGCGCCGCCCAAGCCGTAAGTGTCGCTATTCGGTGTTCGATTAACACCGTGAAAATAAAACCGTGAAATAAAAAAGGGCTGCATACGAAAATGTCCAACGGCGAGCACATTTACTCCGTTTCCGACGTTACGTTCCTGCTGAAGGATCTGGTCGAGACGACATTTCCTTCGGTTTGGGTTTCCGGCGAGATCAGCGATTTCGCTCGCCCACGCTCGGGCCACTGTTATCTGACGCTCAAGGACGAGCGCTGTCAGATCCGCGCTGTGATTTGGAAGGGGACGGCCTCGCGGTTGCGGTTCGATGTGGAGGACGGTTTGGAAGTCATCTGCCGGGGGCACATCGACGTCTACGCCCCGCGCGGCAGCTATCAGTTGATCGTCGAGGAGATGCAACCGCGTGGCGTGGGTGCTCTGGAACTGGCCCTGCGTCAGCTCCGCGAGAAGCTCACGGCCGAGGGCCTTTTCGAACCCTCGCGGAAAAAGATTTTGCCGAGTTTCGCGCGTCGCGTGGCCGTGGTGACCAGCCCGACGGGCGCGGCGGTGCGAGATTTCCTGGAGGTTTTGCGCCGCCGTTGGAGTGGCGTGGACGTGCTCATCGCGCCCGTCCGCGTGCAGGGCAAAGGGGCCGCCGCGGAGATTGCCGACGCGATTGGGGCCTTGAACCGGATTTCGCCACCCGAGTTGTGCGGCTCCGCGGCCATCGACTGCATTGTCGTAACCCGTGGGGGCGGCAGCCTCGAGGATCTTTGGTCGTTCAACGAGGAGCCGGTCGTTCGCGCTGTGGCCGCTTCGCATATCCCCGTCATCTCGGCCATCGGTCATGAGATCGACGTCACGCTTGCCGACCTGGCGGCCGACGTTCGCGCGGCCACGCCCAGCGAAGCGGCCGAACTGGTCGCGCCCACGGCCGACGAAATCTCGGCCTCGCTGGGGCATCTCGGTAGCCGTTTAACGTCCGCTTTGCGCCACAACCTTGCTAACGCGCAGCGGCGACTCGACGCCGTGGCCACTGCCCGCGCGTTCCGCCGTCCCCACGATCTTGTGGCCAACCGTGCCCGTCGCGTGGACGAACTCGACGCCCGCCTAACCCGTTCGATGGGGCACCGCCAAAACCTGGCCCAAACTCGCGTCGACGCCATGGCCGCCCGGCTCGAGTCGCTCAGCCCGCTGGCCGTGCTGGCGCGGGGCTACAGCGTCACCAAACGCCTGCCCGACGGGGCCATTGTCCGCAACGCCGATCAAGTATCGTCCGGCGACCGCATCGAAACCCGCCTGGCTGCCGGTTCGGTGGTTAGCCGGGTGGAGTAGGCTGCCAATTTTTCTGTAAACGGTTGAAAATTCTATTTGCCCCACCCCAAAACACGACATATAATTCATTAGTCAGGACGTTTGGTGCGGCTGCCTCGCCGACGGCGCCCTGACAGGGACACCGCACGAGGCGTCAGATATATTCCCGCGGTGGAAGCCCGCTACGTGTCGACATCTGACTGACACACAGCGGGCTTTTTTTATGCGCCTCACCCAGCAGAGGCTGCCCGGGCAGTGGGTCGCCGTGATAAAAAACGGCTACCGGCAAGGCCACCGCCCAAATCTTTTTCCCCTTTCCGGACGACACCCGCATGGCCGTCATGTTAAACGCGCGGACGTATCTGGCGGCCTCTTGAGCCGA